>NZ_JAPEHX010000025.1:0-38868 GCF_028823655.1 Exiguobacterium sp. B2(2022)
ACGACTATGTCTCTCTCGTCTGCGATCAGCTCGAATGTATACCTCCCGAGGTCATCGTCCATCGCTTGACAGGAGACGGCCCACCTGACTTATTGATTGGTCCGTTGTGGAGTCGTCACAAGATGCAGGTGTTAAACAAGATCCGTGCAGAATTGGAACGACGAGATTCTTTCCAAGGAAAAAAGAAGGATGAGATGTATGGGATTAATGAGAGTACTACCGTTTGCAAAACAATTATTACATGACCACCTCGAAGAAGGACATGTCGCCATCGACATGACCGCCGGAAACGGACACGACACGCTGTTTTTAGCGAATGCAGTTGGTGAAACGGGTCATGTGTATGCCTTTGATATCCAGTCAGAAGCGGTCACGTCCACACGCGCACGTATACAGGAAGCTGGTCTCGATGGACGGGTGACCGTCATTCATGATAGTCACGACACGGTTCAAGCGGTCGTCGCGAATGAGACACGTCCTATCACCGCTGCCGTCTTTAATTTAGGTTATTTACCAGGAAGCGATAAATCCATTACGACACATGGGAATACGACGATTGCCGCATTATCTCAATTATTAGAGGTCATGACCGTCGGTGGCGTCATCGTCATCGTCATTTATCACGGGCATGAGAGCGGAAAAGTCGAACGGGATGAAGTGCTTCATTACGTGGAGTCGCTCGATCAAAAACAGGCCGGCGTCCTCCGCTACGGTTTCATCAACCAAATCAATCATCCCCCATTCATCGTGGCGATTGAAAAACGCGCATAAGAAAAGGCGGCTCATTCGAGTCGCCTTCTGTCATTCTTGAATCAATTCATAAAACGTCATCAATGTCTCCGCAAACTTGGTGTTCAAACGTTCATATCCAAAATGCGGGAATCCTTCCAACCGACGGATGTACACTTGATCCCCACCAATCTTCCGGCAGACGTTTAACGTCAACTTCACGTCTGCAAATTGATCGTCCGGTGCATAGAAACAAGCAAGCGGAAGTCGTGGTAAGTGCTTCTTCTCTTCTTGATGTTCCACGATTTCTTCTTCAATCTCACGATATTGCGCATACGTGATCTCACCGAAGCGTGACGATTCCTCGCCTCCACCAGTGAATGTCATCATCCCGAGCGGTAGGTCTGGGCGGAAACGGTCGACAGCACTCGCGACGACTTGTTTCAATCCACCGATTTGACGAGTGGCATGCCAATCAAATAAAGGAGAGATGTACGTCAAACTCCCAAGTGGCACATCATACTCTTGCAAGAGTCGGTTCGTGAAAAGTGCCCCGAGACTGAATGCCACGACGTGGATCGGTAGTTTGTATTCCCCTGCCTCACGCAACGCTCGCTTGATGAGCTGTTTATGATCATCTGCCGTCAATCCGACCGATTGGTCACGGACGACAATTACCTCGTACTCGTCCTGGAGTCTGCGAATAAAGTTCTCACTGATCCGAGACGTGAACTGTAGCGGGTACACGATGACGATGACCCCTTTTCGTGCTTCTTCATATGTCATGCTGCCGTCACCTCATTTTTAGACTATGTGTATTGTATCAAAAAAACATCAGCCGCAACTGATGTTTGAAGAAAATCCGTCTGGAGGCTTAGCTCGGATGATATCGTAAATGAATGAGTTCCATCGGCTGGTCGTATACCTCTTCTTGGACCCGATTCACTTCTTTAAACGATTGATGCAAAAGGAACGCAATCGCTTGGTCATTTGAATTTTCAACGTACACTTCCATCGGTTGTGTTTTTTTCGATTGGAGATAGTTTAAAAAGGCTGCCCCATACCCGTTCCGGTGATAATCAGGGTGAAGATAAAGACGAAGCATCTCCCACATGTCACCGCGATCGATGGCATGACAGAATCCGATGACATCTTCTTCGAACTCGCCGACGATAAAGTATTGCTCTCGTGCTTCTTCACTCGAACTGATCGCTCGAACAATCTCTTCTTGTCGATAAGCGCGCTCCATCGCTTTCAAACGATTCAAATCATCCTCTGAAATCGTCGCAAGTGCAATCGTTCGAATTAATGCTGCATCTTCTGGAACTGCTTCCCTCATGTTCATGACAGCTTCCCCCTTTTGGCCAATCTATTTGTATCATTCCCTATCGTCACGTTTTTATCCTGCCATTCGTTTCTTTTTCATGACGATTCATAAGAAAACGTTATGTCCGCAATCGACTAGGGTATAACACTAGCAATGCCAATCACATGAAGGAGTGGAACAACATGGAACCAAAATTAGAGCATGACCCGAAAGTCGAACAAACAGAGAATCCGAACCGTCAATTTGATCAATTGGATGCTGGGGGACCAAAGATCAGCGTTGTGACCGGGATGTTACTCGGTGCCCTCGTCGGGGGTCTCCTCGCCTTACTTAGCTCCTCGAATCGAGAGCAGACGAAACAATCGCTTACGAATGCAAAATCTTCGGTCGGAGGCATCGTGAATGAGGTCAAACAAGATCCAGCCGGTAAGGCATCTCAAGTCATTGAACAAGTGAAGACCGCTTCTGGCAAGATTCAGGAAGTGACTACAGACGTTCAAAACGTATATGAAAAAGTCGTCGGAGAAGTCGATACGGTCAAAGAAGATGTCAATAAAATCGTCGAGACGGCCCAAGAAGCCAAATCAGATTTACAAGACATTGGTGAAAAAGTCGTCGAAGCGAAGGATACGGCGCTTGGACAAGAAACCACTTCGACTGAATCGACGTCGAATGACAATAAGCAGACACCACCAACGACTTGAACCTAAAAAAACGTTTTGTTGATTACGCGAAACGCTTCGCGCCTTCTTCAAGAACTGCTGCTTTATCTGTTTGCTCCCATGGGAGTTCGATATCTGTACGACCGAAGTGACCGTAAGCTGCTGTTTGCTTGTAGATTGGACGGCGAAGGTCAAGCATCTTGATGATGCCTGCTGGACGGAGGTCGAAGTTCTCACGAACGAGTTCAACGAGCTCTGTTTCGCTCAATTTACCAGTGCCGAACGTGTCGACAGCGATTGATACTGGATGTGCTACCCCAATCGCGTAAGCGAGTTGAACTTCTGCTTTATCCGCAAGTCCTGCTGCAACGATGTTTTTCGCTACATAACGAGCTGCGTATGCTGCTGAACGGTCAACTTTTGTAGGATCTTTACCAGAGAATGCGCCACCGCCGTGACGAGCGTATCCACCGTACGTGTCGACGATGATTTTACGTCCTGTAAGACCTGCATCTCCTTGTGGTCCACCGATTACGAAGCGACCAGTCGGGTTGATGAAGTATTTTGTTTCAGCATCGATGAGTTCAGCCGGGATGACTGCTTCGATGACATACTTTTTCAAGTCTTCTTGAATTTGCTCGAGCGTGATCTCTTCTGCGTGTTGTGTCGAGATGACGATTGTATCGATGCGAACAGGATTGTTGTTCTCATCGTACTCAACCGTTACTTGCGTCTTTCCATCGGGACGAAGGTAAGCAAGCGTACCGTTCTTACGAACTTCTGCAAGACGACGTGACAATTTGTGCGCCAATGAGATTGGAAGCGGCATGAGTTCTGGAGTCTCGTTTGTCGCATATCCGAACATGAGACCTTGGTCACCTGCACCGATTGCATCAAGTTCCTCTTCAGTCATCTGACCTTCACGTGCTTCAAGAGCTTGGTCGACACCTTGCGCAATGTCTACTGATTGCTCGTCAATCGACGTCAAGACGGCACATGTTTCCGCATCGAAACCATATTTCGCACGTGTGTATCCGATTTCACGGACTGTTTCACGGACAACTTTCGGGATATCCACGTAAGTTGACGTTGTGATTTCACCAGCTACGAGTACAAGACCTGTTGTGACAGACGTTTCTGCCGCAACACGGGCATTCGGGTCTTCCGCTAAAATGGCATCCAAAATCGAGTCAGAAATCTGATCACAAATTTTATCTGGATGTCCTTCAGTAACCGACTCTGAAGTAAAAAGTCGACGGTTCAATTTTGACATTCAAAAAACCTCCTATAATAAGGGTGATATGTGGACGGTACTCGTTCCCCTTACGCGTTGCTTTGGGACGGTAATGAAAAAAACCTCCCCCGATGACATACATGGGGAAAGGTTGAATCGTTCTTCCTTACCCTCTTATCGTTCGAAGCTAATGGCTTCGCTTCAGGATAGCACCTTTTCCGCATAAGACTTCATGTCGGACGGTTGCTGGGCTTCGTAGGGCCTTGTTCCCTCCACCGCTCAGAATAAGAGTATCCGTTACGAAAACCATCATATAAATGACGCTCGATTATGTCAAGGGAATCAGACGAATTCGTAAAATTTTTCACCGACTTGCAAAACATTTCTGTTTGTGAATCGACAAACATTTTTTTATTTCGTTTCTGTTTTTTAACACCTTGTGATAAGAGAATGTGATAAACTGTTTTTGTAAGAAAGGATACGCTTGTGTTTAATTAGTGTGTCACATATAATTAAAAATGTCATACTGATTAATCGTAATCGCGGAAGTATGCGGATTTCATCCACATCTATTTAGGGGAAAGGTGGGATTCAGGATGGCGACAACGCTCCTGAAAATCGAAGAATTAATTAATGGTGCCGACATGAAACGGAACTTGACGGTTCCAGAACTGGTGGAAGAAGCCATCCAAAATGGTGAAGGTGTACTGACAAAAGACGGGGCTTTATCTGTCAGCACGGGTGCTTTTACCGGACGGTCACCGAAAGACAAATTCGTCGTACAAGATGAAGTCAGCAACAACCTTGTCGATTGGGGAAAAGTGAACCAACCGATCGCGGAAGAGAAGTTTTCAGCACTTCTTGACAAAGTACTCAACCATTTAGAAAAGAAAGACAAACTTTATTACCTCGAAGCGTCTGCTGGTGCCGATGAGCACTATACGTTACCGGTCCGTGCCATTACAGAATATGCATGGCATAGTCTATTCGCAAAACAACTGTTTTTACGCGAATGGCCAACGAAAGGTGCGTTCGACCCGTTCACTGTAATTTATGCACCGAGTTATAAAGCCGACCCTGCAGTGGATGGCACGAACTCAGAGACGTTCATTCTCGTTTCATTCGCCAAGCGCACCATTCTGATCGGGGGAACAGAGTACGGTGGCGAAATTAAAAAATCAATCTTCTCCGTCATGAACTTCTTGTTACCTGAACAAAACGTCTTATCGATGCACTGTTCGGCAAACGTTAACGATGCAAATGAAACGGCACTCTTCTTCGGATTGTCGGGAACTGGGAAGACGACACTTTCAGCTGATCCACAGCGCCACTTAATCGGAGACGATGAGCATGGATGGTCACCGGATGGGGTCTTCAACATTGAAGGCGGTTGCTACGCGAAGACGATCAACTTGTCGCGTGAGAACGAACCGCAAATCTATGATGCGATCCGCTTCGGTTCATTGATTGAAAACGTCGTATTGAATGAAGATCGTACGCCGGACTACAAGAACATCTCCTTGACTGAAAATACGCGTGCAGCATATCCGATCGAATTCATCGACAACGCGATGCTCCCATCACGTGCCGGTCATCCAAATACGATCGTCTTCTTGACGGCCGATGCGTATGGTGTCTTGCCACCGATCAGCAAACTGACGAAAGAACAGGCGATGTATCACTTCTTGTCTGGTTACACGTCTAAGCTTGCTGGTACAGAGCGTGGTGTCACAGAACCACAAGCGACGTTCTCGACTTGCTTTGGTTCACCGTTCCTTCCGCTCGCTCCAGAGCGTTATGCGGATATGCTCGGTAAATTGATTGAAGAGCACGATGTAGATGTCTACCTCGTCAACACGGGCTGGACAGGTGGAGCATACGGCGAAGGTTCACGTATGAAACTCGCCTATACGCGTGCGATGGTCAATGCCGCCGTCAACGGCCAGCTCCGTGATGTCGAAACGATGAAACATGACATTTTCAATGTCGAGATTCCTGTAGCCATCGATGGTGTACCGAGCGACGTGCTCAATCCGCGAGATACGTGGAGCGACCCAGCTCGTTACGACGTCGAAGCAAAAGCACTCGCCATGAAATTTAAAGAAAACTTCACTCGCTTCACGAAAGCAAGTGAGTCCGTCATCGCAGCCGGACCACTCGTCATCTAACACAAAAGCACTGACTCGATTTTTTATCGAGTCAGTGCTTTTTCCTGTCGCAACATCCAATCCATCGCTTGTTCGGTCGTCTCCCATTTATCCCAAAACGGGAGCTGGTGACCGAACGGGAGCACCCAAAACTCTGCCTGTTCTCCTAATTTCTCGGCGACGGCTGTCGCATGACGTAAGCGAACTTGTTCATCGTCCGTACCGTGGATGAGCAGTGTCGGGGCGACCCATTCCTTGTAAAGCGGAGAACGATCGACATACGCAGATTCTGCAGACTCGGGGTCCCCACCCGTCATCCGACGTAACATCTTCCGCATCGAACGCTGTTCTTCATACGTCCACTCGAGGTTGGTCACGCCAGCCCATGAAGTAACCGTCGTGACCGGTCGTTCGGAAGCGAGCGAGAGGGCCATCATGCCCCCTCTTGAAAAGCCGAGGACGTGAACCGGTCGTCCACTCATGTGGACACGGTCGAATAGCGAGAGCACGTCCTCTAAGTCTTCTCCTCCAAAGTCTTCTTTTCCCGTCCCGCCGTGATTGCCACGATAGACCGGGGCGACGACATGAAAGCCCCGCGATGCAAACTGCATGAGACGTGGTAAACGAACATCCCCGATTCGCGCCGTTCCTCCTCGTAAGTACATCAACACTTGGCCATTTGATCGTTTCGGCTCAATCGAATACGCCACGACCTCTTCCCCATCTGTCGTCGTGTACCATCCTCGTGTCACTCGGTAACCCGCATAAGGTGGTAACACATCGATTCGGTCAAACCAGTTTTTGATCATAGAGAACCCTCATCGTTTCTGGTAGGACACGGTCTTTCATCATGAAGCTGTAGCGTGGATTGCGCAATAAGTTATCCGGCAAGGCATCGATCAGGACAGCCCCATCTGTCTCGTCAATGGCAGGATGATCCTCGAATCGCTCAATCTCCGCATAATAAATGTTTTTGATGACCGTATCACCTCTACCTAACACACGGTACTGTCCCAAATAGCGCAACGTTTTGACGACTCCACCGGTCTCTTCGTACACTTCCCGGATAGCGGCATCGTCCTCGTGTTCTCCTGGCTCGACTTTCCCTCCTGGAAACTCGAGTCCGCGCTGTTTATGCTTCGTCAATACCCACTTGTCTTCATATCGGGCGACGACCCAGACGTGGAGCGGCGTGTCTGAGAACGGATAATGGGTGAAGCTTAACTCGACTTGATTATGATAGTAATCCTTGAATGTCTTCATAGTCCATCCCTTTCTTTCCCCTGTCTACTCTCACTTTACCTTGTCTTCACCCAGTTTCAAACAAAAAAATATCGCGGTACCGATTCGTTTTCTTATTGATTCAAACGTTTTTCGAGCTCTGCTTTTTGTTCTTCATACCCTGGTTTACCGAGTAACGCGAACATGTTCGCTTTGTAAGCTTCGACGCCTGGCTGGTTGAACGGGTTCACCCCGAGGATGTATCCGCTCATCGCACATGCTTTTTCGAAGAAGTAGAACAAGTAGCCGAGGTGATAAGGTGTCATCTCTGGCAATTCGACGACCAAGTTCGGTACATCACCGTCAGTGTGTGCGAGAAGTGTTCCTTCTGTCGCTTTGTCGTTCACGAACTGAATCGTTTCGCCTGCGAGGAAGTTCAAACCATCTAAATCTTGAGCGTCTTCTGGAACGTTCATCGAGTGACGGACTTCTTTCACACGAATAACCGTCTCGAACAAGTCACGACGACCTTCTTGGATGTATTGCCCCATCGAGTGGAGATCCGTCGAGAAGTCAACAGCCGCTGGGAAGATCCCTTTGTTGTCTTTTCCTTCTGACTCACCGTAAAGTTGTTTCCACCATTCTGACACGTAGTGAAGAGCTGGCTCATAGTTGACGAGCATCTCAATCGATTTGCCTTTCGCGTAAAGGGCGTTACGTACGACTGCATACTGATACGCTTCGTTTTCAGCCAATTCTGGTGAGCTGTAAGCGTTTTGCGCGTCACGTGCCCCTTCCATCAATGCATCGATATCAATTCCAGCAGCGGCAATCGGAAGAAGTCCGACTGGCGTGAGGACAGAGAAACGTCCACCGACATCATCTGGAATCACGAACGTCTCGTATCCTTCTGCATCCGCAAGTGTCTTGAGTGCACCACGGGCACGGTCTGTCGTTGCATAGATCCGCTCACGCGCTCCATCTTGACCGTATTTATCTTCCATGAACTGCTTGAGGACACGGAATGCAATCGCAGGTTCTGTCGTCGTTCCTGATTTTGAGATGACGTTGATTGAGACATCTTTGCCTTCAAGTACTTGAAGCAACTCTCTCATATACGTTGAAGAGATATTGTGGCCCGCATAGAATACTTGTGGTGCCTTGCGCTCTTCTTTTGACAATACGTTGAAGAACGAATGTTGAAGCATTTCGATCGCTGCACGGGCACCGAGGTAAGATCCTCCGATTCCGACGACGACGAGAACGTCTGAATTCTCGCGAATTCGTTCCGCCGCAGCTTTGATTCGTGCGAACTCATCTTGATCGTATTCGGTCGGAAGATCGACCCACCCAAGAAAATCACTTCCGGCACCGCTCCGCTCGTGAATCACCGAGTGAAGGGTTTTTACCGTTTCTTGCATTTGGTCGATTTCGTGCTTCCCTACGAATGAGAGCGCGTTTGAATAATCGAAACGTACAGTTGACATGTC
Organism: Exiguobacterium sp. B2(2022); assembly: GCF_028823655.1. Lineage (NCBI taxonomy): Bacteria > Bacillati > Bacillota > Bacilli > Caryophanales > Exiguobacterium > Exiguobacterium sp. B2(2022). The sequence goes on from NZ_JAPEHX010000025.1 coordinate 8,811, forward strand.
ATTTCCTCCTTTAAATCGCTCGTAAAAGAGCCATACATGACCCATCATAAACGGAAACGCTAGATTCGTTCAATCATTATTGCAAAATAGGCAATAAATTGCCTTATTTGCTGAGTTCGAGGATGTGCGCGACATCTTCGCGTTCGAGTGTACGGAAACGACCGAATGCGCCACGTTTCATCGCAGAATCGAGAATCGCATCGAATGTCGACTCATCGATATCGTAGTCACGGAGTGAGTTTGGAGCACCGAGTTGGTCGAAGAATGCACGAATCGCTTCGATTGTACGTTTTCCAGTCTCCAAGTCGTTTTCACCTGGCTCTACATCGAATACCTCCGTACCGAGTCGCGCGAAACGGGCAGCATTGTCTTCATCCAATACATGCTCCATCCAACGTGGGAAGAGGATCGCGAGACCACCAGCGTGCGGGATATCGTGGACAGCCGATACGGCGTGCTCGATGTTGTGCGATGCCCAGTCCCCAGCAGCACCCATTTGAAGGACGCCGTTTAACGCCATCGTACCTGAGAACAAGATGATGGCACGTAAATCGACGTTTTCCAAATCGTTCACGAGTTTCGGTGCCGATTCAACGACTGCTTTCAAGACACCTTCTGTCATGCGTTCCTGTACCGGCGCATGGTTCGGGTGGAAGTATTGTTCGAAACAGTGGCTCATCATGTCGACAATACCGTAAATCGTCTGGTCTTTTGGAACCGAGACTGTATAACGTGGGTCAAGGATTGAGAATGTTGGGAAGACGAGTGGATGACCCCAACCGAACTTCTCTTGTGTTTCCCAGTTTGTGATAACCGATCCTGAGTTCATTTCTGATCCTGTTGCCGCGAGTGTGAGGACCGTCCCAAATGGTACCGCCTCTGTCGGGATATGTTCACGGAGCACGATGTCCCATGCATCCCCTTCATAAGGAATCGCTGCTGAAATCAGTTTCGTACAGTCGATGACGGAACCTCCACCGACTGCGAGCAACGCATCGATGTTTTCTTCACGTGCAAATTTGACCGCACGACGTACCGTCTCGATGCGCGGGTTCGGTTCGACACCAGAGAAGTCTACGTATGAGATGCCTGCCTTTTCAAGCTCAGCCACGACTTCATCGTACGTTCCGTTCTTTTTGATGCTTCCGCCACCATAGACGAGCATCACTTTCTTCGCGTCGAGCGCGCCAAGTTCTTTCGATAATGTTTCGACCTGATGTGTACCGAAGATCAGTTTCGTCGGGTTTTTGTATTCAAAGTTGTGCATGATTCATCCTCCTCGTAGAAATATGTAACACCTACACTATATACCCTGTTTTCAAAGAATGAAAAGTATCGTGCTTATGCGTAAATGCGATCGATGATACGATGGAGGATGACCGCTTCCTCTGCTTGCCGATAGTTCGGTTCTTTTCGGCACGCTTCGAGAAACAGCTGAATTTGACGTTCATACGGATCATATTCAGTCAAATAGGCAGGTCGTTCGTCAAATAGTGCCCCATGTTTTTCAGTATGGAGCGTGAGCGGGAATAGACTTGCCCCGGCGTTCGTTCCACGGCACTCGACACGCATCGTATCTTCTGCTTCGACATTGGCCATGTAACTGACGTCGAGCAATAAAGAAGCACCCGTATCGAAGGTGATCATCGCTCTCGCCGTGTCTTCGACAGACAGCGATTCATGATCCCATTTGCCCATCAAGCCTACACCCGGACGGTTCCCTAAATATTGCCCGACGTGACCGACAACCTCTTTCGGTTCCGGATAATCCATCAAGTGGAGCGCGAGATCTAACATATGGACGCCGATATCGAGTAGTGCCCCTCCACCCTGAAGCTCTTTGTTCGTAAACACGCCCCATCCAGGAATGCCGCGTCGGCGAAGGGCAAGTGCCGTTGCCGCATAGATGTCCCCCATCTCTCCTGCGTCAATCATCCGTTTTAGGAGAACCGTGTCGGCACGATGCCGATAATGAAATCCATAATGGAGCGTCTTTCCCGCTCGTTTCGCTGCTTCTAACATCTCCACCGCTTCATTTTCCGATATGCCTGGAGGCTTCTCACAAAGCACATGGCATCCCGCTTCTAATGCAAGAAGAACTTGCTCTTTATGTAAGGCGTTCGGCGTACAGATGCTGACCGCATCGAGCTGTTCGTGCGTGAGCATCTCGTCGACCGTTTCATAGACCTTCGGAATGTTAAACTGTCGTGCGACACGTTCACCGTTCGCCCGTGTCCGATTCATGACCGCTACCACATCCACCCCTGCTTTTACATAATTCGGAATGTGAGCACTCGTCGCAATCCCGCCTGTTCCAATGATGCCAATCTTCATCTAATCTCCCCCTATTCGAATTACAGTTTCGTCATAAGCCCCATCGATTCCTGTAAAACACAAAAAAGGTGACCCGTTTAGAACGGGTCACCTTGGAACACTTACTTCTTGAAGTTTGTGTTTTTGATCCAGTCTTCAAGTTTGTCTTTAAGGACTGTGAATCCTGGAGCTTCTTCTTGCTTGAAGTTTGAAGATGCTTCGTTGCGGCGTGGCGCACGACGAGCTGGCTTCGCAGACTTCTCGCGTTTTGGAGCTTCTTGAGTCGCTTTCATTGAAAGCTTGATCTTTTTAGAAGCTTCGTCCACTTCAAGGATTTTCACTTCAACTTCTTGACCAACTTGAACGTAATCGTTTACGTCTTTTACGTAGTCGTGTGAGATTTCTGAAATGTGTACAAGACCTTGAGTCTCGTCATCGAGTGCTACGAAAGCACCGAAAGGTTGAATTCCTGTTACTTTACCTGTTAATACTTGATCTTTTTCGTATTTTGCCATTACAAACAACTCCTATGCTAAATTCATCAACTTACTATAACATACTTTTTTCGATAAAGTGTACAAATTAGTAAAAAAGATTATTTTTGACGTGTTGATATGTTTTAAAGTCGAAGCGCGGGGTAAATACAAATCAAGCAAGACTTCAAGTATTCCCCCCTGATTCCGCTAGGCGACTCGCCTAGCCCTTTTTTTGTTCAAAAGGTCGTAAACGGCTTTTGATGGCGAATCGGATAGACCGTTTCTCCAGCCATTTCGTTCAACATCACCGCATTTCGATAGACGGCCATCCCTAGATTCGTCGCAGCGGGTCCGTGGGAATGCTCCAAATTCGTGTGCGTAAACAGTTTCCCTTTCAATGATTCGCTCATGACCACTTCGTACGTATCATGAACAGCCCACTCACTCTCTGCTTCCCAGACAATCGGGAGCTTCTCGACCCACGCCGGAATGACTGGACGATATCCCGTTGCTACGACAACAAGGTCATACTCCTTTTCGACCGCTTCGTTTGTATATTGTTGCGTTCCTTTCAAGCGATGTTTCAACCAGTCATATGAAATGGATTCCACCTCGACTTGCGTCAGCATCTCTGCTTGCTTCGGCTCACCTTCTGCAGTCCGGTGATAGAGCGCTTCATAAATCGCCGTCATCGTCTCAGGGTTGACGCCATGGCGGAAACGTTCAAATGACTGAAGCAATTTTTGACGTGCTTCGTAAGACAAACCATGAAAATATTCGACGTAGTCCACACTAAAAATCTCGTCCCCGAGCTTTCCTGCTTCTAGTGACTCGAAATGATCGGACCGTGTGATCCAGTCGACACGTTGTTCATCCGTCGCTTCACGGAATAAATCGAGAAACACTTCTGCCGCACTCTGTCCACTCCCGACGACCGCGACGCGATAACGATCTCGAAGGACGTCCCGATAGGTCAAATACTCGCTCGTATGGATCACTTGTTCAAAACCGTCTGGCACAAACGGCTCTGCCCCAGTTCCAAGAACAACATGTGTAGCTTGAACTTGAGTCGTTTCACCGTTTGATTCGACCGTCACGAGAAAACCATTTTCCTCGACCAACACATCCGTCACCTCGTGATCGAAGTGGATGGTCGACAGCCGTTCAGCGACCCAACGCAAATATCGATTGTATTCCGTCCGAGGAATCTTATCCTGTTCTTGCGTGATGAACGTCTGGAGACGCCCCGTCTCACTCAAGTAGTTCAAGAAACTCGATGGGTTGGTCGGATCCGCGAGCGTGACGAGATCTTGTAAGTAATGTGTTTGCATCGTCATCCCTTCAATGAGCATTCCTTCATGCCACATCATTTCCTTCCGCTTTTCAAAACAAATCCCACGTAGTGATGTTTTTTCCGCGAGAGCCATTAATCCAAGATTATAAGGACCACATCCGATTGCAACAAAGTCAACTTGTTTCATTTTCTTCACCTCGCCCGTCTTTTCCCTCTCATTATATCGCTAAAACAGCAAAAGACCCTCACGAATGAGAGTCCTTGACCGCTGTGACTTCGAATTGCTGCATGAATCGATGGATGCGTCGAATCGCTTCTTGTAACTGTTCAAGCGACGTCGCATAGCTCGCTCGCACGAACCCTTCCCCACTCTCACCGAAGGCGTTCCCTGGGACGACGGCGACCCGTTCTTCAAGCAAGAGACGTTCCGCAAATTCTTCACTCGTCAACCCCGTGTGTCGAATCGACGGGAAGGCATAGAAAGCTCCACCCGGCACGTGTGTCGGGAGACCTGACTCATTCAGCGCCTGAATGAAATAGTTCCGACGTTGACGATAGCTCTTCACCATGTTCGGTACGTGTTGATGACGTGAACGAAGTGCCTCGAGTCCGCCGAATTGAACGAGCGTCGGGGCACACATCATGCCATATTGATGAACCTTCAACATTTCCCGCGTCACGACTTCAGGGGCGCAAGTGAAACCGAGACGCCATCCCGTCATCGCGAACGCTTTTGAGAAACCATTGATGACGATTGTCCGGTCCCGCATATCGTGAAGTGTCGCGAAACTCGTGAACGGCTCGTCATAGCAAAGTTCCGCATAAATCTCGTCACTGACAACCCAAAGGTCATACTTGGTCGCGAGTTCTGCGATTTGCGCGAGCTCGTCGGCGTTCATCGTCGCTCCCGTCGGGTTGGACGGGAAGCAGAGGAGAATCGCCTTCGTCCGCTCGGTGATGACGCGCTCGACATCATCCCGGTCGAGGCGAAAACGCTTTTCAGGACGACAGGCGACAGGAACAACTATCCCACCTGCCATCTCGATGAGCGGTCCGTAAGATACGAATGCTGGTTCGACGACGATGACTTCATCTCCTGGATTCAGGAGGGCACGGAATGCGATATCGAGCGCCTGTGAGGCACCTGTCGTCACAATTAATTCCGATGCCGGATCGTATTTGACTGAAAATCGTTCTTTCATATAAGTAGCAATCTCTTCTCGTAATTCGATGAGTCCTGCATTGGCACTATACGCCGTATATCCTTGTTCGAGTGCGACATAGCTCGCTTCTCGTACGTTCCAAGGCGTGATGAAATCCGGTTCTCCCACCCCGAGAGAAACCACATTTTCCATCGTCTGCGCCAAATCAAAAAAGCGGCGGATGCCTGATGGTTTCATCGAGACAACTTGATTGGATAATGACTTCATGGCGTGATGTTCAACCGCTTGTCTTCAGTTTGTGGGGTGAACAAAATCCCGTCGTGCTTGTACGTCTTCAATTTGAAGTGTGTCGTCGTCGATAAGACCGAGTCAAGTGGTGACAACTTGTCAGAGACGAACGAAGCCACGTCTTGGAGCGAGCTCGCTTGAATGACGACTTGGAGATCGTAGGCACCTGACATCAAATAAAGGGCCGTCACTTCCGGGAAGCGATAAATACGCTCGGCCACATCATCAAATCCACGTCCTCGTTTCGGCGCAACTTTGACATCGATAAACGCCGTTACATCATGCCGGTTGATTTTTTGCCAATTGACCATCGCCCGAAAACCAAGCAAAATCCCATCTTGTTTGAACTTCTCGAGCATCGACTCAATCGTCTCTTCATCGAGCGCCAACAAATCGGCCAACATTTTCGTCTCCAGATAGCCCTTTTCTTCTAACAACTCTAATAGTTCAAGTTCTTTTGATGAATACATACTTATTCTCCTTCCGTCCGACCAGGTAACACGCCTGTGAACGTTCTCTCTGTCTGCCTCACATATGGACGTCGTTCCTCTTGGACCATATGGAAATTCTTCATCCCCATGTCTGTCAGTCCATGCTTCTGACAAAAGCGGTCAAAGTAACGACGTCTCGTTTCGTCTTGTTTCGCTGATAAGTTGTCCGTCCCGTTGAATGCGTAGAGAACCGTTGCTCGAGCGGGGTGGGACACGGTGAACGTCTCCATGACCCTCAAGAAGAAATCCCAGTCCCAATAATTATAGACGTCTTCATCGAAGAGACCGATTGTGTCATGGATTGATTTGCGATACATCGTACCGGACGGGATGAACGTCGAGTCCTTTCGCATTCGCTCACGGTCGAAGTCATATGCGAACGGTTCCCATTCCGTCACTACTCGACGATCGCCTTCCCATATAAAACGGAATAGCTCGGCATCCGTATAGACGAAGTCCGCTTCTTGAAGATCGTGCAAACCGTCCTCGATGTGAGTCGGCATGAGCAAATCATCATCGTCTAACAGTAAGATGACGTCCCCTTTCGCTTCGAGTACGCCACGATTCCGCGCACGGACGTGATGGTTCTCCCCGACTTCAATGACACGCACATCCAATTGATTCAAAAAAGGCGCCAAAATATGCTGTTTTGGCGGCCCTTCATTATTCATGACCAAGACTTCGAACTGCTGAAACGTTTGGACCGTTAAGCTTTCAAGCAGCTCCGTCAATTCCGTTTCGCGCTTATACGCTGGAATGACGATCGAGACAGTCGGGTTCATCCGCGATATGCCGTCTCAACGTGTGGAAGGATTGCTTCCCAACTCACGCCATTCTCTTTTGAAACGGTTACGAAATCGCCGTATGCGAATACACTCTCGACACCTTCAATCTCGACAAGTTTCGCAAGGAGCGGCTGATCTGTCGCTTCTCCTGCTTTCACACTTTGGCTTTTTGCGCCGAATACGTTTTCTGGAAGTGTGACTTTCATAGCATTCGGGTTTGGTGTTGGATCAATTCGTAACATTAATTCTTCCTCCTTATAGTTGGCAAGATGACGACACGAATAGTTGCTGCGCCATCTTCATGATTTCTTCTTCAGGGGGACACTCATCGAACGCCTCAAGAAGCGTGCGGCGAATCACCTCGGTCAATTGTTCTGAAGATTCGACATAGGTTAATGCCATCATCACCTCATCGAACTCTGGTCCGTATGAACCTGTTCCATAACCGAGCGGGTCCCATGTTAATAATAAGTCTTCTGTACGCACTTGTTAAACCCTTCTTTTCGTTGAAATCCATGTCCTACCTCATCAATCTACCTTACTTTTTGTTCGGATACCAGCCTTGACAAATGGATTCATTCGTCACGATTTGACGAAACACTATATCTAGTATTGATCGATTCATGCAGGTATTCTGATGATCAACGTCAAATACAATACATTCGTGCCTGTATAGAGGTTCAAACACCCCTTCTTCGAAGATGAAATCGAATTCATTTTTCTGTGAAGAACTGTGCAATTAGAATTCATAAAAATTTTTCATCTCATTTCTCTGTCTCAAATTGGGTCATGAAGCCCTTTTCGAACAAAAGCAAAACACCGACCTGCACATTCAAGAATGTCAAGGATTGAAAAACTAAATATAGGTGTTTTATGATTAAAAAGATAAAAATGTGTCAATATATAGTTAACAGCTATTTTGGTCGTTGACACATTGTTGTGACAGGTTAGGAAGTTCTTATTATACTTTCATAACGTCTACATCTATTAAAGGAGTGATCGATTTTGACATCCCCTATCCATCACGAGACGATGCTACCAGCGGCACCAACGCTTGCTGATGTCTCTTCTCTTATTCAATCTATCCAAACACGGTATCCTCATTTAAGTGTACAGCGTTACGAGGAACGCGCGATTCGGGCGCTCGAGACGAAGACGCTGACACAAGATGTAGTATATGACTTATTGACGATGCATGCGCTCGATATGTTGAAAGCCGAAGAACCGGACTGGACGTTCGTGGCGACTGAGATGTATTTGAACCGTCTCTATCTTGAGGCGGCACGCAATCGCGGCTATGATGCATCGATGCGCTACGGCAACTTCCATCACTTGATCGAGACGTTGACATCAAAACGCATTTTCACTTCAGCACTAATTGATACGTATTCAAAAGAAGATATGGACCACCTCGAGACATTGATTGACCCGTCTCGCGACCGTCTCTTCACCTATATCGGTCTTCGCACGTTATCGGACCGTTACCTCGGCCGCGACCATGTGAAAAACTTATATGAGCTTCCACAAGAGCGCTTTATGGTCATCGCGATGACTCTCATGCAAAAAGAGGATGAGAAAACACGCCTCAAACTCGTCGAAGAAGCGTACTGGGCGCTCTCAAACCTCTATATGACCGTCGCAACACCGACGTTATCGAACGCTGGTAAGTCATATGGTCAGCTCAGCTCTTGTTTTATCGACACAGTCGACGACTCGCTTCGCGGCATCTACGATTCCAACACCGACGTGGCGACACTTTCAAAAGGTGGCGGCGGGTCCGCTCACGCGGAAGTGACATCAAAGGATTCAAAGGCGTCTCGAGTGGTGCCCTTCCTTGGATGAAACAATTGAATAACACGGCCGTCTCTGTCGACCAACTCGGCATGCGCCAAGGTTCAATCGCCGTATATCTCGACATCTGGCATAAAGATATCTTCGAATTCTTAGATGCGAAGTTGAACAACGGGGATGAGCGTCTACGGACACATGACTTGTTCACAGGAGTCTGTTTACCGGACCTCTTCATGCGTACGGTCGAGGCACGCGGTGAATGGCATTTGTTCGACCCGCATGAGATTCGCACGGTGATGGGATATAGTCTTGAGGACTACTTTGACGAGACAGAGAACGGTGGTAGCTTCACCGAAAAATACATGGAGTGCGTCAATACACCGGAATTGTCTCGCGTGACCGTACCTGCCATCGACCTCGTGAAGCGTTATATGCGCTCACAGCTTGAGACAGGTACGCCGTACATGTTCTTCCGTGACGCCGTGAACCGGGCAAACCCAAACAAACACGCCGGTATGATCTATAGCTCGAACCTCTGTTCAGAGATTGCACAAAACATGTCGGCAACGACGATTGAAGAAGAGTACACACAAGACGGAAAAATCGTTATCACGAAAACACCAGGTGATTTCGTCGTCTGTAACTTGAGCTCAATCGCACTCGCCCGCGCGGTGAAAGCGGACGTGCTCGAACGCCTCATCCCGATTCAAATGCGTATGCTCGACAACGTCATCGACTTGAACACTATTGAAGTGCCACAAGCGATGATCACGAACCAGAAGTATCGTGCGGTCGGTCTCGGCACATTCGGATGGCATCATCTACTCGCCCTCGAAGGAATCCGCTGGGAATCGGTCGACGCCGTGCAATACGCAGAGAAACTTTATGAGAAGATTGCTTACCTCACGATTCAAGCTTCGATGGAACTCGCGAAGGAGAAAGGCGCGTTCGGCGTCTTCGAAGGATCGGAATGGCATACAGGGGAATACTTCAAACGCCGAAACTATCGCTCGCACGATGATTTGGATTGGGATGGTCTCGCAGAAGCCGTCCACCAAAACGGTGTCCGTAACGCCTATATGATGGCGGTTGCACCGAACTCGTCGACTGCTATCATCGCGGGTAGTACTGCTTCGATTGACCCGGTCTATAAAAAAGTCTACTCAGAAGAGAAGAAGAACTATAAGATTCCGGTCACGGTGCCAGATTTGACACCTGAGACGAACTGGTTCTATAAATCAGCTTTCGAAGTCGATCAACTATGGAGCATCCGTCAAAACGCATCGCGCCAACGTCACATCGACCAAGCAATCAGCTTCAACTTGTACGTGAAGAACGACGTGAAAGCGACAGAGCTTCTCGCGATGCACTTAGAAGCTTGGTCTCTCGGTATGAAATCGATTTATTACACACGTTCAACGACCGTTGAAGTAGATGAATGTGAGTCTTGTGCCTCATAACTTGTTTGATTCATCATTAGTCCGTTTTTAGTGAAAGGTGGTTAACGACATGAACATTGCAATCATTTGTCATTCGATGAGCGGAAACACAGAAGAAGTGGCGACGCTCATCGAGTCGACCCACCATCATCGTGGTGACCACGTTGTCCGCTACGACGCGGATCGGGTCGGATATCGGGAAGCCCAGTCTCTCGCATCGTGTGACCTCGTCTACTTCGGGTCTTACACATGGGCAGATGGCATCTTGCCGGATGAAATGAAGGACACGTTCCGTCTCGTGCTAAAAGAATTGAATGTACCGATTCGTCAGGCAGCCGTATTCGGAACGGGTGACAAAATGTTTGTTCATTTCTGTCGAGCGGTCGATGAGATGGCGTACCACCTTTCAAAATACGGAATCCCACTCGCCGGTGAACTGCTTAAAATCGAGCAGTCGCCTCGTAACCAACCGTTCAACGTCCAGCACTGGGCTGAACGGATGGCTCAGAATGTAGAAGAAGGAGTCATGCACCATGTCGATTCAGAAAATCAAATTATTGTCGCCCAAACATCCTAACCGGGCAACCGCCATCATCGGTGGCGAAACAAGCTCAATCGTGAACTGGAACGATATCGCATATCCTCAGTTTTATACGATTTATAAGCAGTTGCTTTCAAACTTTTGGATCCCAGATGAGATTTCGATGTCGAAAGACATGCAACAGTGGCCGCAACTAACTGAACGTGAACAAGATGCGTTCAAGCGAATCATCGGGCTGTTATCAATTCTCGACTCTGTCCAGACACGATATATCCTCGAGTCGTCAATGTTCTCGTCAGACTCATCCGTGCACGCCGTACTTGCCGTCATCGCGCAACAGGAAGTCGTACACAATCAATCGTATAGTTACGTTTTATCAAGCCTTGTCCCACTCGCTGAACAAAATCGCATCTTTGATATTGCAAAAGACGACGAGATGGTCATGAAACGTAACCAATTCATCCTGGACTTATATGAAGAATTCCGCGACACGCCAAACGCAGAGAATTTCGCAAAATCACTTGTAGCCTCGGTCATTTTGGAAGGCATTAACTTCTATTCTGGCTTCGCCTATTTCTATAACTTGGCCCGTCATCAAAAAATGGTCGGGACGTCAACGATGATCAGTTATATTCAGCGTGACGAGATGCAACATTCTTACTTCATCAGCCAGTTGCTCCGTGCCGTCTTGACTGAAAATCCAAAGATCGATGCGGACGGACAGTTCAGCCAATTCGTATACGATACAATGGCAGAGGCCGTCGACCTTGAGATTGAGTGGTGTGAATACGTCCTTCGCGACCTCGATGGACTCGACGTCAGTGAGATGCGTGACTACGTCAAATACTTGGCAAACAAACGCTTACGTGTAATCGGTCTGAACGACTTGTACGAAGGATATGACGAAGATGTCATGCCTTGGATCCGTGCATACTCAGACGACTCGCTCAACGCAACAAAATCTGATTTCTTCGAACAAAAATCGCGTTCGTATGCGAAAGTGACAGACGCGAACGGTTTCGACGACTTGTAAGATACGCGATCAACCGAACCTTTACATGGTTCGGTTTTTTTGATGCATCAAAAAACCTTAGACACGTTCGTCTAAGGTTTTTCGAATCAATGATAGGTTTGTACGTATTTAGCGATTCCTTCCGCAACACCCTCTGCCATACGCTGGCGAGATGCGTCACTCCGAAGATACGTCAAATCCGTTGGAGAAGAAATGAATCCGAGCTCAACGAGAGCCGATGGCATCGTATTATACGTGATGACGTAATAGTTTGCCGTCTTCACACCTCGGTTTGACATCCCACTCATCTTCCCGACTAGGTTACTTTGAATGTTCGAAGCCAACACGCTACTACGTGCACTGTGAGCCGAACGTGTCGAATAGAATGTTTCCAATCCTTTTGCTGCTGATGAACCTGCTGCGTTGACGTGCATACTGACGAACAAGTCACCACGCAACGACTTCGCTGCAGCGACACGTTGATCAAGTGTCAAGTAAACGTCTGTCGAACGTGTTAGACGAACTGTATACCCGTATTTCGAACGAAGATAAGCTTCTACACGTTGTGATACATCTAATACAATCGTCTTTTCGTAGAGCGAACCGTTCAGTGCCCCTGGGTCTTTCCCACCATGTCCAGGATCAAGAACGATGACAGCTCCAGAAGATTCACTCGGTTTCGACGATGAGACGAATCCTGAAGAAACGTAAGCGTCTTTTCCGTTGTACTTAATCTTGTGGAAACCGTTTACCGTTGCATAGTAGGCAACAGCCGTGCCGTGATCGAGTTTTCCTACTACGCTTGAGTCAAGGCTCGCTTGAGAACGGACATTCAATACATCACCTGGCGTGTTAATATATACCGTTCCTTTTGGTGCCGCTTCAGGCGCAGCCGGAGCTTTTCCAGCAGTCAACCATGAGCTTGCCGTGTAGTAGACTTTCGACCCGATGTGAACCGTCGACCAGCTTGCATTATACGATTTGTATGATACAGCTGTGTATTTCGGAAGCACAAGTTGAACTGGCGAACTTTGGTGCGTTCTTCCGAACAAGTTGACGTTTCGGTTGGCATAGCCTTGAGTCAATCCGTCGTTTGGTTCCGTTGTTGTAGGTGGTTGTGTTTCCGTTTTAGAAGTTGAGATCCAAGCTGTCGGTGTATAATATGTCGCATTCCCGATATATACGGTCGACCAACTTGAATTGTACTTACTTGAAACGACTGCAGTATTGATTGGCAATACTTTCGCTACGCTAGAACTTTGGCTTCGCATCACGAAAAGTTTTAATTCTCGGTTTGCGTATCCATTCTCTTTGACAATCTGTGGTTTGAGCGATCCAGGCGTAATCCACGCTGTCGGCGTATAGTATGTCGCGTTTCCGATATACACGGTCGACCAGCTCGAGTTGTATTTGCTCGAAGTGACGACTGTATGTTTCGGTAACACCTTCTGCACAGCTGAACTTTGACTCCGCATCGCAAACAGTTTCATTTCACGGTTTGCGTAACCTTCCGTTCGGTTCACTGTTGCATCTGTCAATTTTGGTGCAATGTACATCTTCGCAGCATAGTATGTCTTTCCGTTCAAATAGACTTTCGCCCATGAAGAGTTATGAACGGCATACTTGACTTCTGTCCCTTTTTTCAACGTCGTGACAATGCTGGCTGCACGATGTGATGTGACACGGATGTTTAAGTTTTCGGTTGTCACACCTGTTGAAGTTGCTGACTGAGTCGTCAACGAACTCGAAGGAGAAGAAAGTTTGCGGATGTATTGAGCCGATGCATAATATGTACGACTATCGACATACACTTTATGCCAGGACTGATTATACGTCCCGTATTTCACTTTCGTGCCTTTCGGCAATGTCTTGACGACTGTCCCGCTCAAACTTGGTGTTGAACGAATATTCAAATTCACAGTCGTCTCCCCATCGTACGTTGCGGCTTCAACTGAAGGAAGTTGCATTCCAAATAAGAGAACCGTTAAGATGAGTGCGATTTTTACAAGCTTCATTTTCATCCAAAATATTCCTTTCTTCTAGCGGCATTTCCTACTAACAACAACTTCATATTAGCATAATGCTTTTTTAAAAAAAGTAAATATTTGAAAAAAAGATGAATGTTTTTGATAAAAAGGTAAATGTTTTTATTGTTGGGGTTTGATGACTAAAAATTGATGATTTTCGTAAGTTTCTTCTACAATATGAAAGGTTTCAGGAATCCGATATTCATAACCATCCTCATATAAAAGACCATCTTTTGATTGTTGAATCACAAATCCATCAAGCCCCTCAATATGAGCAATTTTCAAAAAACGTTCCACGTGTTTCTCTCTCTTCATATATCGGTCAAACCGCTCAAAAGGTTTAGGATCAATCCCACCCCAATAGCGTCCAGGCTGATACGTGACGTAGGTTCTGACGGAAGTTTCCGTAATCGGATCCGGTGTATGATCGAAACGCCCAAAGTCACGGGTCGATTTTTCATCAATTAATGCATACAATGAGTCAAACAATTCATAGTTGCACTGTTCCCCTAAAGAAATTACAGCACGTTGTAATTGCTCGATATGCAGCTGTAACGACTCTCCTTGGCGATTTGGCTTCAGCTTTTTATCTCCTTCGTAAGCATTCAATATCCTCGCCACTTCGCCGGCCTCTTCTACGATTTGAAAATATAACTGTTCTCTCGTCACTTCTCTTACATCCGCTTCTTGTTGTTGAAGTGAGATGGCATACTGGTTCGCGAGACACGTGGAAATGACGAGCACATCGAGCAGTTCTTCTTTTAGCTCCTCCGCTGATCCTCTCCGCATCGCCCCTCCGACTTCTCCTACTTCTTCTAATAATCGTGCCAGCCCCGATAACGGTCTCCAGTAACCTCCCAAATGAAGAATCATCGTATCAATTTTTTGTTGAATCTCTCTCATGTTCATTCACCTATCTTTCTGCTTTATTTACCGTCTACATGATATACTATGCTCAATCTAACTGTCCGGAAAGGGTGGGTTTTTCATGTCTTCGGTAAGACTTTGGCAACTGCTTCGGTTCGTACTTGTCGTAATCGGCTTATTTTTGATTACATGGGTACTGAACATCCTCTTCGAATATACGTATCCTTTCGTATTTGCCCTACTCTTATCTCTCTTGACCGTTCCACTCGTCAATTTTTTCGAACGAAAAACCAACATGCCGCGTGCGCTCGGGACACTAATCTCGTTGTTGATCGTCCTCAGTATCGTCGTCGGCATCATCACCATCGTCATCATCCAATTGATTCATTATGCGACAATCGCAGCGGAGCGACTTCCTGAACAAATCCAAACGTTCACTGAATATGTCCAGCGCTTGTTCAACGAAAAGATTGCACCACTCGTCAACGATGCGTACGAGAGCTATCAACAATTGAATCCTGGACAGACGACTTCATTAGAAGGCGGCATCACAGAGCTCGGTGTCCAACTCGCGGCCGCAATCGGTGTTTTATCCCGTGGTGTGGCAAGTGTCCTACAAGGCATGTTGGCAGCACTCCCACTCGTCCTGCTGCTTGTCGTCGTCATTGTGCTCGCCTGGTTCTTTATTACAAAAGACTGGCCCTCATACGTGACGTCTCTAAATCGCCTGAATAAACGCAAAGGTTTTAAAGAGTTCGAGGAAGTCATGATCAACCTGAAGTCCGCTTTATTCGGTTACGTTCGAGCACAACTGACGCTCATTTCCATCACCTTCGGAATCGTACTGGTCGGTATGTTCATTCTCCGAGTCGACAATCCGCTCTCATTCGCTTTACTCGCAGGGTTCTTCGACCTTTTACCTTATTTAGGTGTCGGTACACTACTCATTCCGTGGGCCGCCTATGCCGCAGTATCGGGCGATTGGTTCGTCGCCATCGGATTGATTGTCCTATACATCATCGTCATCGTTCAACGAAACTTGGCTGAACCGAAGATTGTTGGTTCCCACATCGGGTTGAATCCGCTTGCCGCACTCATCTCGATTTTTGTCGGTCTAAAACTATTCGGTGTATTCGGCTTCATCTTAGGTCCCGTACTCGCCGTACTACTAAAGGCTGTATACAACGCTAAAGTTTTTCATTATATGTGGCGGTTCATCATCGGTCCGTCTGCCACGACAGCAAAAGAGCGATGAAATCAACATTTCATCGCTCTTCTTTCATTTGAGGTACAGCTACTTTCGGCTCATTTGCTTCAGCCGGGTGTAACGAAAGACCACTCGTCCCCGCTTCATAGGCGGCTACTGCTAAGATGCAAGCATCGATAATGTCATCGATTTGGACGTTCGACATTTTCCATTTCCACGGAGTGCTTTTCGAGTATTTTCGAAGTAACTCGATTCGTTCATCTTGCCCTTCGACTGTCTTTTTCGAATGACTTGCCTCATGCCCCATCATGACCGAGAAGCATACTTCTGGGTGAGATTCATAAACATCCTCCGCTAACACATGCTGAAACTCACGAATACGCGGAACCAAATGCCAAGCCTGTTTGCTAATCCCTTTATCAATCAACAATCGACTTCGTTTGTTCGCTTCCTCATATGTCGCTTCATGAAGCACTTCTTGAATCGGCGGGGTGAAGACGGACGATTTCCGCTCGACGAGTTGGCTCCGCATCCATGCGTCACATGCTCGACCCGGATGGTCGACCGTCCCTAAATCTTTCGGCATATCCACGAAGTGCATCGCGCCGTCAATGAGCAACTCCTCTAGCGTCTCTGAAATCGTTAAACATAAGGAAATGCTATCGTATGTGATGCGCACCCATCCTCCGCGTGCGCCGTCAATTCCTACTCCTACCATGTCGTACCTCCTGTAACATCATCAACACGCCGAACACGGCGAAAAATACTGTACATCCTAACCAGATCCGGTTCGGCCAAACCGTATACGCAAAGCCACACAGAATCGCCAAACCGATCAAGAGGAGCGCTCTTAGCGCTCCCACGTTTCAATCATCCGTGCAAGCGTTCGGACCATGACACCAGTCGGGCCTTTCGGGCCGAGGTCGTTCGCTGCCGCACGTTCGCTCGTTCCTGCGATATCGAGGTGAAGCCACGGTGTATCGCCGACAAACTCGCCGACAAACGCGCCACCGAAAATCATGTGACCGAACCGACCAGGTGAGTTGTTCAAGTCGGCTACTTCTGATTTTCTCACTTTGTCGATGAACACATCAAAGTATGGCATTTGCCAAACGAGCTCATTCGTCTCGCGACTCGCTTCTTCGAGTGAGCGATAGAGGGTATCATCGTTCGTCAGACATCCCGTCACGTCCGTACCGAGCGCGACGAGTACGCCACCTGTAAGTGTAGCCACATCGATGATTGCTGTTGGCTCATACGTTTTTGCAAACGTGACAGCATCCGCTAGAACGAGGCGCCCTTCCGCATCTGTGTTGAGTACTTCGATCGTTTTGCCGTTCATCGCCGTGATGACATCATCCGGCTTGAAGGCATCGCCTGAAATCATGTTGTCTGTTGCACCGATGATTCCGATGACGTTTTTATTTGGTCGTGTGCGTCCGAGTGTCTCGAATAGTCCAAGGACAGTAGCCGCACCACCCATATCGCCTTTCATTCCGACGATGCCGTCTTTCGGCTTGATTGAATAGCCACCTGTATCGAACGTGACGCCTTTTCCGACAACCGCAATCGGAGCTTCTTCCTCTGCACCACGATATTCCAACACGATCAATTTCGGCGGGATCGTCGAACCTTGGTTTACGGCGAGGAGTGCACCCATTCCGAGCCCTTCCATTTCTTCTTTTTCTAACACTCGGTATTTGAAATCATGGCGTTTCGCTAAATCTACCGCATAATCCGCCAACGTCTCTGCTGTCAAAATATTAGCCGGCATCATCGTCAACGTTCGGGCGACATTGACCCCTTTCCCATAAGCGACACCTGCATCGATGTCTTCTTGTGACACATCCCCAAGAAGTGTGATGTTTGGCTCTTCGACCGTTTGTTTCGGCTCTGACTTGTATGTAGGATGAGCATACGTCGCCATTTCAAATGCTTCTGCGAAAAAGCGAGCCGCGTCGTTTGTGAACGTGTCGAGTGCGACTGCAACGTCCTTTAATCCACGCGCGTGGACGAGCTTCGCCACTTTTCCGAACCAGTTCCGTACATTCTCTGTCGTGATGTCGTTTCGTTGTCCAAGTCCGACAAACAAGACGCGTGCCGTTTCCCCGGCGAACGTCGGCAATAACGTCACTTCTCCTGTTTTCGTCGAAAGATCTCCTGATTGAATGAGTGCTTTCACTCGTCCACCGAACAATGTGTCGAGCCCTTCGTCGATTGAATCGGCCGCACCGATTCCAACGATCATCGTGTCATATGAATCTGTCCAATTTAATTGAGCAATTTGATACATCTTGCCACTTCCCTTCTTTATATATGGTAAGCATAGCGAACTTCTCCAAAATAATGAAATAGTATGCGTAAGAGTCAAGAAATCTTCGAATTCATGGGCTATCTCCTCGTTGTGACGTTGTTTTATTTTATGATAGGATAAGAAAGTACGCAATCGGGCTTCTCTTCATCGTGAAGTGAGGCCAATTTGACTGGTCGAGGCTTCCCCTAGTCGTAGACCGTTGCTACTTTAACTTTCTTCGTTCTCGTTAATTCTTTTTTCTTTTCGGGTATGAAGTAACGAGGCAGGAAAGTACACTATTTCTTTGAAAAGAGGGACTACGCTTATGTCACACATTAAAGGTATTGGTGCATCTGCAGGGATTGCAGTTGCAAAAGCATTCGTCATGGAGACACCTTCATTCGATATCCCAACACACAAGATTGAAGATGTCGCTGCAGAAAAGGCACGTTTCCAAGATGCAATCGCACAATCTAAAACGGAGCTTGAAGAAATCCGCGAGCACACGCTTCGTGAACTTGGTCCAGACAAAGCCGAGATTTTCTCAGCTCACCTTTTAATCGTTGAGGATCCAGAAATCGTTTCGCAAGTGAACGATAAAATTGAAAGCGAAAACATGAACGCTGCGAAAGCACTTGATGAAGTCGCACAGACGATGATCATGATTTTCGAATCGATGGACAACGAATACATGCGCGAACGTGCAGCTGACGTTCGTGACGTGACAAAACGTGTTTTGGCACACATTCTTGGGGTGACATTCGTGACACCTGCATCGATCTCAGAAGAAGTGATCATCATCGCTGAAGACTTGACGCCTTCAGACACGGCACAACTCAACCGTAAATACGTCAAAGGGTTCGCGACAAACATCGGTGGACGTACGTCTCACTCTGCCATCATGTCACGTTCACTCGAAATTCCAGCGGTCGTTGGTACGAAAGTGGCCCTTGAAGAAATCAAAAACGGTGACCTCGTCATCATCGACGGTACGGAAGGTGACGTGTTCGTCAACCCTTCTGAAGACCTCGTCAAAGAGTACGAAGGCAAACGTGCTGATTTCGAAGCTTACAAAGAAGAGTTGAAGCAACTCGTCAACGAAGAGTCTGTCACTGCTGACGGTCATAAAGTGAAGCTTGCAGCGAACATCGGAACGCCAAACGACTTAGAAGGCGTCTTGAAAAACGGTTCAGATGCAATCGGTCTTTATCGTACAGAGTTCTTGTACATGGACTCTGAAACATTCCCGACAGAAGAAGAGCAGTACACAGCATACAAAACGGTTCTTGAAGGTATGGAAGGCAAGCAAGTTGTCATCCGTACACTCGATATCGGTGGCGACAAAGAATTGTCTTACCTCGACCTCCCGAAAGAGATGAACCCGTTCCTCGGCTATCGTGCGATTCGCCTTTGCCTCGAGGAAACAGATTTGTTCCGCACACAACTTCGTGCCCTTCTCCGCGCATCAGCTCACGGTAACCTCGCGATCATGTTCCCAATGATTGCGACACTTGAGGAGTTCCGCGCAGCGAAAGCTATTCTTCTTGAAGAAGAAGCGAAGTTGAAAGAAGAAGGAATCGAAGTCGGTCAATACGAAACAGGGATGATGGTTGAAATTCCATCAACAGCTGTCATGGCGAAACAATTCGCAAAAGAAGTCGACTTCTTCTCAGTCGGTACAAACGACTTGATTCAATACACGATGGCGGCTGACCGCATGAACGAAAAAGTATCTTACTTGTACCAACCGTTCAACCCTGCCATCTTGAACCTTCTCCATAACGTCATCACAGAAGCACACAAAGCTGGCAAATGGGTCGGCATGTGTGGAGAGATGGCTGGAGAAGAACTCGCGATTCCAATCCTTCTCGGTCTTGGACTCGATGAATTCTCGATGTCAGCTTCAAGCGTCCTCCGTGCACGTAGCCTCGTGAAACGCTTGACGAAGACAGAAACAGAATCGATCGTCAACGAAGTCCTCAACATGGACACAGCTGAAGAAGTCGTGAACTTCCTTAGCGAAAAGTTTGACATTAAAAAGTAACGTCAAAAGTCCTTTCCTTCTCTCGAGCGAGAGAAGGACTTTTTTTACATACTATTTAAAAATCGAAGTCGTCCGGGTCTGGACCGACACGTTTATGTTGGTCGAGTGCGTCGATCCGTTCCATTTGTTCTTTACTCAATTCAAAATCATGCAGGCTGAAGTTTTCTTCGATTCGATGCGATTTGACCGACTTCGGAATGATGACCCACCCTGTCTGAAGGTGCCAGCGCAATATCACTTGAGCGACAGAACGCTCCACTTCTTTCGCGATTGTAACTAGCGTCGGTTCTTCGAACAATCCACCTTGCATGAGCGGTGCCCAAGCAACCGGTACGATGCCGTGCTCAGTCATATACGATGCTAATTCGGTTTGACGAAGCAACGGATGCCGCTCGACTTGGTTCACGGCTGGAACGAGTTCACTGTTTGCAGCCAATGTCTCAAGGTGATGAATCTGGAAGTTACTCACTCCGACCGCTCCGACACGTCCTTCACGATACAATTGTTCAAGGGCGCGCCAAGAGTCAACAATTTTGTCTTCCACCGGCCAATGAATCAAATACAAATCCAATTGTTCTAAGCCGAGGCGTTCGAGTGAAGCTTCATACGCAGCGATGGCTGTGTCATACCCTTGATCGGCATTCCAAAGTTTCGAGGTGATGAACAAATCATCCCGGGAAATATTCGCCATTTCCATTCCTTTTCGAATTCCGATTCCGACACCTTCCTCGTTCTCATAAACAGCTGCCGTATCGATGTGGCGGTATCCTTGACGAATCGCTTCCACGACGGCATCGATGACCGTATCTCCGTCCTCTACTTTAAAGACGCCAAGTCCGATGGTAGGAATGACTTTCTGACCGTGATTCAACTCTATAGATTGATTCATTTGTACCCCTTCTTTCGTGAGAATTCTTCTTCACTATAAAGGGGATTCTCACTTTCCGGAATAAGGCACATTGAAGTAACTATACAAAAAGAGCCGCCCCATTACTGGAGCGGCGTGTGAGAGTTGGTTATTCTGGACCTCTATCATCGGCTCTAAAGTCGAGCGCTTCTCCTGCGACGACCGTCTCACCGAACGGTACGACGACGACTTTTCCGTCTCCGTTCGTCCAAATGATCGGTGTGATGAGTGATGGTACTTTATCTCGAATCGCGTTGAGATCGACTTCGAGAAGAACATCTCCCGCTTCGACTCGGGCACCTTCCTCTACTTTCGAAGTGAATCCTTCCCCTTTCAGATTGACCGTATCGAGACCGACATGAATCAATAGTTCGCGTCCATCGTCAGCCAAGATGCCGATTGCATGTTTCGTCGGGAAGAATGTCGTGATTTGACCTGTCACCGGCGAAACGACCTGACCTGAGCTTGGTTCGATCGCAAATCCTTCTCCCATCATGCGACCAGAGAAGACTTGATCTGGCACATCATCGAGTGATAACAATACACCCGACATCGGAGCGAGGAAGCGATGATCGGCTTGTTC
Organism: Exiguobacterium sp. B2(2022); assembly: GCF_028823655.1. Taxonomy (NCBI): domain Bacteria; kingdom Bacillati; phylum Bacillota; class Bacilli; order Caryophanales; genus Exiguobacterium; species Exiguobacterium sp. B2(2022). Next base: position 30,332 of record NZ_JAPEHX010000025.1, read on the forward strand.
AGCCGCTTCCGGTGTAATCACTGCTTTTTCAACTTTTTCTTTCGGTTTATACTCGCCACCTTCGATGATGGTCGCGATTTGTGATTTAAGCGTATCCGATTTCGGTCCGAAGATGGCCTGAATGTTATCCCCTACTTCAAGGACACCAGCAGCACCGAGATCTTTTAAGAGATCTTTGTCGACTTGTTTGACGTCGTTCACGGTGACACGAAGTCGCGTGATACAAGCATCCAAGTGTTTAATGTTTTCAGGACCACCGAGTCCGACGAGTACTTCATATGGCAAGTCGTCCCCGATTGCGGCACGATCACCTCTCGCCGTTGTCTGCGTTTCACGTCCAGGTACTTTCAAGTCGAATTTTGTGATGGCAAACCGGAATCCAAAGTAGTAGATGACCGCAAAGACGAGACCGACCGGAATGACGAGCCACCAGGCCGTCCGGTTCGGTAAGACCCCGAAGAGCAAATAGTCAATGAGACCACCCGAGAAAGTTTGTCCAATTTTTACGTTTAGTAAGTGCATCGTCATAAAGGAAAGACCGGCAAAGACGGCGTGAATTCCGAAAAGAAGTGGTGCAACGAAGACGAATGAGAACTCGACTGGTTCTGTGATCCCTGTCAAGAATGACGTAAGGGCAGCCGAGAAATAGAGACCCTCGACGTCTTTCCGACGCTCTTTTGAAACGGTATGATACATGGCAAGACAGGCTGCAGGTAACCCGAACATCATGAACGGGAATTTCCCGGTCATGTACGTACCGGCTGTGAACTCAACGCCGTCACGTAGTTGTGCGAAGAAGATCCGTTGGTCCCCTTGAACGAGATCACCGGCTTGGTTCGTATATTCCCCGAATTGGAACCAAAATGGAGAATACCAGATGTGGTGAAGACCGAACGGAATCAAGGAACGTTCTACCAATCCAAAGATGAATGCTGATAAGGCAACGTTTGCCTCGATGACCGTACTTGAGAAGTTGTTAATCGCATTCCCAATCGGTGGCCACAGATAAGCGAGCGCAATCCCGATAAACAAACTGAATGCGGCCGTCGCAATCGGGACGAACCGCTTCCCGGCAAAGAATCCTAAAAACTCTGGCAACTTGATGTTGAAATACTTGTTGTACGCATAAGCTGCAACAAGACCTGCGATAATACCCCCGAATACCCCCATTTGGAGCGTCGGGATACCGAGAACGGTTGCATACTGCGGGTCGCCTTGAGCGATTTCCGCGGTAATCCCGTTCCACGTGCTGATGACTTTGTTCATGATCAAATAACCGACAATGGCTGCTAGACCAGCAACCCCATCCCCGTTCGCCAGGCCGATTGCGACCCCGACGGCAAACAGTAACCCTAAGTTTGCGAAGACGATGTCCCCGGCATCTGTCATGACTTGCCAAATCAGGACAAGTGAGTCATTTGCCAGAAACGGGAGCAATTCAACGAGGTCCGGGTTTTGGAATGCGGTACCAAACGCCAAGAGAAGACCGGCTGCCGGTAAGATCGCAACCGGAAGCATGAGTGCTTTCCCGACCCGTTGTAAAACGCCAAACACTTTCTTCCACATCATGGTTCCCTCCTTTGTCAGAATACTTACTTTTTCCCTCAAACGTTTGGATGAAACCGTTTCATATAAAAAGAAAAAGACCAACCCCGAAGGATTGGTCTAGATGATGATTAGTTTGCTTTCTTTTCGTTACCTGAAGCGATAACCGCTTGGATTTCTGATTTCAATGCATCCGAACGTGGTCCGAAGATTGCTTGAATGTTGTTACCAACTTCAAGGACACCAGATGCGCCAAGGCGTTTCAACTCATCTTTGTTGACTTGGTTCTTATCTTTTACTTCGACACGAAGACGTGTGATACATGCATCGAGGTGCTTGATGTTTTGTGAGCCACCAAGACCAACGAGGATATCTTGTGCAAGTTCCGAACCAGTAGCTGTTGATTGTTCAACAACCTCATCTTCACGACCTGGTGTTTTAAGGTTGAACTTACGGATAACGAAGCGGAATCCGAAGTAGTAAACAACCGCGAACACGAGACCGACTGGAATGACGAGCCACCAAGCCGTACGACCTGGAAGAACACCGAAGAGCAAGAAGTCGATCAAACCACCTGAGAACGTCATCCCGATCTTAACGTTCAAGATATGCATCGTCATGAATGAAAGACCTGCGAACACTGCGTGTACTGCGAAGAGAAGCGGTGCTACGAACAAGAATGAGAACTCGATTGGTTCTGTGATACCAGTCAAGAACGATGTAAGGGCAGCAGAAGCCAAGAGACCACCGACAACCGCTTTACGCTCTGGACGTGCTTCATGGTACATTGCGAGTGCTGCTGCAGGAAGACCGAACATCATGAACGGGAATTTACCAGTCATGAACGTACCTGCTGTCAATTCAGCACCGTCACGAATTTGTGCGAAGAAGATTGCTTGGTCACCACGAACGACGTTACCCGCTGCATCTGTGTATGAACCGAATTCAAACCAGAACGGTGAGTAGAAGATGTGGTGAAGACCGAATGGAATCAATGAACGTTCGATCAAACCGAAGACGAACGCTGCGAATGTACGGTTTTCTTCCAACATGATTTTTGAGAATGCGTTCAAACCATCTTGTACTGGTGGCCAGATCAAAAGCATGACGAAACCAGCAACGACTGCTGCAACTGCTGTTACGATTGGAACGAAACGTTTACCAGCGAAGAAACCAAGGAACTGTGGCAATTCAATATTGAAGTACTTGTTATAGGCCCATGCGGCGATAAGACCCATGATGATCCCTCCGAATACCCCTGTTTGAAGTGTTGGGATACCGAGTACGTTCGCGTAAGCAGGGTCACCTTGAGCTAACACTTCAGGTGTAAGTTCGAGCCAAACACCCATTACTTTGTTCATGATCAAGAATCCTACGATTGCTGCAAGTCCGGCTACCCCGTCACCTGCTAAACCGATGGCAACACCGACTGCGAACAAGAGCGCCAAGTTCGAGAAGATGATTCCACCTGCTTGCTCCATCAATTGAGCGAATTTCACGACGCCTTCGTTCGTTAACCAACCAGCGCGTGATGTAAGTTGTGGGTTTTGCATTGCGTTACCGAATGCAAGAAGAAGACCGGCTGCCGGCAAGATCGCAACAGGAAGCATAAGTGCTTTACCGACTTTTTGAAGAACACCAAAGATCTGCTTAAACATCAACATTTCCTCCTTTTTTTAAGTACGTATAAACAATATGATAGCGGCGTAGATGTCAGACAACCGACGTATCTAAACGTTTTCATAAATCACGTTTATAAAAACAGAAAAGGCATGAATAAGGATAGAACGTAGACCTCTCCCAACGGAGAAATCACATAACGTTCCACTCCTTACTCATGCCTGATCGAATCAGTAACACGTAAGACACGTGGTATCATTTATCTACTTGTTAGGCGCTGGAGATGCATCGTCAAATATGTCGCTTCACCTCGTGGGACGGGACGCTTTAATTCGCGTTCCATGATGCCCATCAGCTCCCAAGCAGTACTATAGCATAGCGGATATTCGTCGCGCAACACCTTTTCAATTTTTTGTGGTGCCTCGACCATCTCACCCGTCGCAACCCGCTCAACGGCGTACCTTAAGTGCCGAAGTAAGCGCTTATAATCGAGTGAAGTTCGGTCCAATTTTACGTTCAAACGACTCTCAATCGTCTGGACGATTTGGCCGATGATTTGGTTATGACGATTCACTTCCAGGACATTTTTGAACGTCGTCGCTGAGTGAATGTGGAGGGCAATGAATCCAGTCTCCGCATCCGGTAGGAGTACGTTCAATCGTTCATGGAACATATCGACTATCCGTTCCGCGAGCGCAAATTCGTTCGGATAAAGTGATTCTGTCTCAAGTAAAAACGGATTCGTCACTTCCATCCCTTGCTCGATTCGTTTCATCGTGAAGAACAAGTGGTCGGTCAAGCCGATATGAATGTGCTCATCGACTTTCTTACCTGTACTCGTTTCGATAAAGCCGACAATCTCTTGCATGAACGCAATAAAATCCTCATCGACATGTTTGACGAGCTCTTGATACTGCGACTGTTCTTCTTTATCTGTCAGTTGATACACTTTCTCCGGGACGCTGGCCGGGTCGACGAGGTCGCCTGGTTTTTTGCCAAAGCCAATCCCCTTCCCGAGTAGAATGACTTCCGGATCCGTATCATGTTGACAAATGACAACGCTATTATTCAACACTTTTTTGATCGTATACATCGGTAATGTCATTCGCATCGCATCCCTTACTAAAAATCGTTTCGCTATCTAGTATATCGGTTCATGCCCTAAAAAAGTAGGGACAAAACAAAAAAGGCGAACATTTCTGTCGCCATTTAAAACATTGAATAACCGCTCTTCCGTAAGAAACGAATCGTCACGCCAGCCAAGATTGCTCCGAGCAACCCGAAACCGAGCATGAACAAATCGAGAAGTTGCAATCCGACGAGTCCTTCATAGATTCCCGTGAGTGCAGTTGACGTCTCGGTCACGTAACTTGAAAGTTTGACATTATCAATCATCATGATGACAAAAATTGGATAAATGAACACGAGTGTCCATGTCTTTTTAAGTAACATATTCAAGATGAAGCCGATACTGAAAAAAATCGTCATATATAAAACGGCCCCAATGACTGCTTGGATAATATGCATGTGATGCCCCCCTTGTCCGCTCTCCATTATACAAAATTTCAACCGACGTGGTCAAAGAACTTCCTATGACAATTCCGAAAGAAAACAGCTCGTTCTGAATCAGAACGAGCTGTACGTTAATCGAAAATTAGAACTTTCCTTTTTTGAGGACGAGTCCGTATTTTTTCAATTCGATGAAGTGTTTGTTGTCGATGACTTTCTTCATGAATGAAGCGTTGCGACCGAAGATTTTTTTACCCATGACGATTCCGATTCCATCGTTATGACCGAGCGAAGCGACTGTTCCTTTGCTCTCGTAAGTGAACTTCGAAGTCGATTTGCCATTGATGAGTGCCGCGATGTTTTTCGCAACGTTGTGCGCTTGTTGTGTTGCGATTTGTGCCGTCGGTGGGTATGGACGGTTCGAAGCAGGGTCCATGACTGCCGAGCAGTCACCGATGATGAAGACGTTGTCGTGACCTGGTGCACGGTTGTCCGCTTCCACCATGACACGGTTACGAACCGCTTCAAATCCTGATTTTTCGATGATCGGGCTACCACTTACGCCACCTGTCCAGATGATTGTGTGGGCGTGGATCGTTTCCGTCGTGTCACCTTGAAGTGGACCGAATGTCACAACACCCGGCTCAACACCTTTGATTCCGTTACCGAGTTTCATCTCGACACCGTTACGCTCCAACCATTTCTGTGCGTACGTTGTGAGTTCTGGGTCGAAACCTGGAAGAACCGTTGGCGCTGCTTCAATGTTGACGATGCGAACAGCTTCGCGTGGAACGTCATATTGTTTGCAAAGCTCTGGGATTCGGTTGACGATTTCACCGAGGAATTCGATTCCTGTGAATCCAGCACCACCGACAACAATCGTTACGAACGAGCTGTCAGAAGATCCGTTTGTTTTATATTGAGCGAATGAGTACTCGATGTGCTCTTTAATTTTACGAACGCTGTTCAATGAGCTGATTGTCATTGCATTTTCTTTCAAGCCTGGGATACCGAACGTTTCCGGTACACCGCCGAGACCGATGACAACGTAGTCGTATTCGACGACAGAACCATCTTCAAGCGTGACTTGTTTCGCAGCAGTATCGACGCGATCGACGATCCCTTTGACAAGTTTCACACGTGACGGGTTCACAATGTCGTTAATGTAAATGCGTGCTTGGTCTGGGTTCATCGTTCCAGCAGCTGGTTCGTGAAGCCAAGTCGTTTGGTAGTGATAATCATGCTTGTTGATGAGCGTGATGTTCGCGTCACCTGCAGCGAGTGTCTTTTGAAGGTTGACGGCTGTGATGAGTCCGCCAAAGCCCGCGCCAAGAATAACAATGTTAGGTCGTTTCATGTTCATTTCCACCTTGTTTAAAGTTTTGTTTTTTTGAACAACTATGTTGTGTGTTTCTTCACATAGATGTTCACAATAAAGCCCATTCTTGTTCAACATCTGTTCACAATTGCTTCTGTTTCATTGTACGCTCTTTAAATTGAATTCTCAATGGAAAAGCTTATCTTCTTGAATTTTTTTTGAAAGTGTTGCATGTTTGTACTGAATGGATTTAATTCAATAAACTCTCTATAATAAATGTATACGCTTTGAGGAGGAATTCGATGAAGACGACGAAAGATGTAATCATCATCGGTGGAGGTCCGGTTGGATTGTTCACCGCATTTTATGCAGGCATGCGCCAACTCGATACGACGTTGATTGAAAGTTTACCGCAACTCGGCGGGCAATTGTCAACGCTCTATCCTGAAAAATATATTTATGATATCGCTGGTTTCCCGAAAGTGAAAGCACAGGATTTGATCGACCAATTAAAAGCACAGGCTGATCAATTCGAGCAAGACTACCGTCTCGGCGAAACGGTTGAAACGGTGGAACGTCTCGAGGACGGCACGTTCGTTTTGACGACGAATAAAGAAGAGTACCATACGAAAGCGGTCATTATCACTGCCGGAAACGGTGCCTTCTCGGCTCGTCCACTCGGTCTTGACGGTTGCGAAGATTACGCAAACCTTCATTACTTTGTCGATAACATGGAGAAATTCCGTGATCGCCGCGTCATGATTGCCGGTGGTGGCGACTCTGCTGTCGACTGGGCACTCATGCTCGAAGGCATCGCAAAAGAAGTACACATCGTTCACCGCCGTGACCGTTTCCGCGCTCACGAACACACGGTCGAACAAATGAAGGCATCGACGATTAATGTCCTTACGCCGTACAACATCGAGTCACTCTCAGGTGAGACACATATCGAATCTGTTGAATTGACGGATAAAGACGGCGAGTCAAAAATCGTTGAGATTGATGATTTGATTTGTAACTATGGATTCGTGTCATCTCTTGGTCCAATCAAGAATTGGGGAATGGAATTTGAGAAGAACACCATCCGTGTCGACTCACGCATGGAAACAACAGTTGCCGGGATCTTCGCTTGCGGTGATATCGCCACATATGAAGGAAAAGTGAAGCTGATCGCGACAGGTTTCGGTGAAGCACCGATTGCCATCAACCAAGTGAAGCAACTTGTGGATCCGACTGCACGTCATCCGCAACACTCGACATCTGTATTTGCCGGGAAATAATGATCAATCCTCTGTGGACCGTGTCCACAGAGGATTTTTTCATTTCCGCATCGTCTGAATGATGACCCGGTCAATCCAGTCATCGAGTTGCGTGAACACGAAGCCCGCCTTTTTCGCTTCAGCGATCGACATGTAATAGTCGACATCCGAATCATAGGGGGACGACTCCCCATCTTTTATGATATGGACCGGTTTTCCGACATGTTGCCCGATTCGTTCCATCAAAGCACCCATGGAGATGAGCCCATCACTCGCAGCGTTGAAGGGTCCAGTCACGTTCGCACGTCCCACCCATTCTAAAAATGCTGCTGCTTCCGCGCTCGAGATGAAGCCCATTTTCGCTTCTGGATGATGCAACACAATCGGTTCCTCGTTGCGAATCGCGTCCACATAAAATTTGAGTCGATCTGTATAATCATCTGGTCCGAGGACGATTGGTAAGCGAACAGTCGCGACCGGGAATGAAGCTCGGTGGAAGAAGTAGGACTCCGCCTCTCGCTTCCCTTGTCCGTAGTCGTGCTCGGATTCGAGATGATATTCATAATGAAGCGGATTAAAATCGCTCTCTTTTAAGTCAGGTCCTGGCGCATAGACCGACATCGTAGACGTCAATACATATTTCCCGACTTTGTCCATGAACGCATCCGAGGCGATTTTTGCCTGATACGGGGTAAAGCAAATATTGTCGTAGACGAGGTCGTACCGTTCGCGTGCCAAGTCTTTCATCGTCGCGACCGATTGGCGGTCTCCTTTAATGGACCGAATCCCTTCAGCTTCCGGCACTTGCAATTGCCCCCTCGTCACAATCGTCACATCATCCCCCGCCTCCGCGAGTCGCAAAGCAAGTCGTTTCCCGAAATAGCGTGATCCTCCGAATATCAATACTTTTCTCATGCCCCTCAATCCTCCATTTTGTAATGACGTCCTTACTCATTTTCCCTTCAAAGAAACAGACTAATCTACCACTTTCACACGTATTCTTGCTATTATTATGAGTAAAGATTTGTTAGGGGGACCCGAAGATGCATCAAATCATGCTAGAAAAAGGATGGACTTACGAATTGCCGCCACAATATGCGATTTATCAGAGCTTATCAGACTTCAGTCGCTATTCTGTCCTCGACCAAGAAGAAGAGAGCGTCTGCTCATTCCGAATCACGAATGACACGTGTACAATCACGGGCTTTCGACCTTGGCAGCACCATATTGAACTCGATGTCACTGCTAAAGTGATTCGTTTGATTTTGACAGAAGAAGAATAAAGA
>NZ_JAPEHX010000026.1:0-38504 GCF_028823655.1 Exiguobacterium sp. B2(2022)
AAAAACAAGAAAATTATTTAAATGTCAAAAGTAAAATTTGATGCGATTTCTAGTAACTTTTTTCCGCTTATAGTATTCATAATATGCGACGTTAAAGGTTATTCATTCTCTTTATAGAATAATCCCCCAGAACAATAATTTATTTAAAGGGATGATCAAATGAGTTTGGGTAAAGAACCTAAAAAAATATATGTCGAAATTACTAGCGAAATGGCAGATGCAACTTTTAACTTTGTTAATAGATTATTTGAAGAAGACCTTGAAGCTTTTTGGGATTCTGTATGCGCTGTTGATCAAGCACGAATATACGGAATATACCGAACCATTCTTGATAAAGAAAATCTTAGTTTCAGACAGTATAGTTATTCAAGGTTTATAAAAAATGAGTTTGTAAACTTACTTAGATTAAAAATGAAAAATTATAAAGAGAATCCTGGTATAGCAACACATCTGAGATTCTCTAAAGATGGTGTACCTATGGTGTACTTGTTACAAAATACTATTGTTCCTCGTCACTATATAGCTGAATCAGAAGAAATGGTTTACCCAATATTTTTAGGATTAGACACGGTATATAAAGAAGGTGAGATTGTAGCAGAATGGAAAGTTCGACTATATGATGATGAATCACATTCAAAAATTATGAATCAAAATTTTTGAATGTGACGTTTCCGACGCTCCTCTTGAGCGTCTTTTTATTGCAACTTATATATCGTTCATATGCCCTGGTAAAACTAAAACTAGTGTTAGAGGGGCGGGAGCAACCTCAATCGGAGAAAGAGTAATAGAATACAAGAATGAGGAGCAGAAGTAGTTGTTCAATGCCCAAGACTATTTTATGCCTCACGTTTCTGGGAGATGATTATAACTGGCATCTGAATATTAAAGAAACTATGACTAAGAAAAAGGAATATACAATTTCCTCCAATTGACTCGCGGACTTTGGTAAGATATCAGGTGAGGTGTTCAACATGGAAAAAATCATCTGGTTGTTCATGCTTGGCGTATCGCTCCTTGTGAGCTACGTCCAACTAGACACGACCCTCTTCTCGCTCGTCCTGTTCGTCTTATTTTTATTCGTGAGTACGGCGCTATTTCTTCGGTTCGATGAGGACCACTGGCTCAATCGCGTCTCACCGCTCGTCGGTGTCGGGGTAGGCATTCTATCACTCCTCGCCTATCTTGGTCTGGTTGTGGTCTCGTTCAATGAACTCGACCAACTCGGCATCTGGACGGTACTCGTCCGCTTGCTACTCATGTACGTCGGGATCTACATATTCGTCATGACGACATCGAGCTTTTTAGCCGGGGCGACGCGCGTGAAACCATCCCGTTTCTTTCGACCGGTGCTTATCTTTTCGGTCTTCTTTTACGGAGCGATGCTTTTACTCCCGCTCCAACCTGGTTTGTAACCGTTCTCTCTTAGGCAGACGCCTACTCGCGTCTGCTTTTTTTGATTTGCCTTTTTCCTCAAAAGAAGGCAAACTAGTAGACGGTGAGACAGGACTGAGATGCGGTTATTGTAAATAACCTGTAATCGAATGAACGTTTTCAAACATGATTTTTCCGTTATAATAAAAAATAGTGTAACGAAGAGAGGAGCAACACCTATGTTTCGTAGTTTTAACCGAGAAATCGGAATCGACCTTGGAACGGCTAACACGCTCGTTTACGTAAAGGGTCAAGGAATTGTTGTTCGTGAACCGTCCGTTGTGGCGTTCCGCACAGATACAGGTAGAATTGAGGCCGTTGGTAACCAGGCCAAAGATATGATTGGACGTACACCAGGGAACGTCTCTGCTCGTCGTCCGATGAAAGACGGCGTTATCGCTGACTTTGAAACGACAGCAACGATGATCAAATACTTCATGGAGCAAGCTCAAAAATCAAAAGGCGGTTTGTTCTCATCGAAGACGAACGTCATGATTTGTGTGCCAAGTGGCATCACGTCTGTTGAAAAACGCGCTGTTGAAGACGCGGCAAAACAAGCAGGTGCTCGTGAAGCTTATACAATCGAAGAACCGTTCGCGGCAGCAATCGGCGCAGGTCTCCCGGTTTGGGAACCGACTGGCTCGATGGTCGTGGATATCGGTGGCGGTACGACCGAAGTCGCAGTGATCTCACTCGGCGGCATCGTGACAAGCCAATCGATTCGTGTCGGTGGTGACGAAATGGATGACGCCATTATTCGTTACATCAAAAACAAGTACAACCTCATGATCGGGGAACGTACGGCCGAGACGCTCAAGATGGAAGTCGGTTCAGCACGTATCGACGCATCAAACGAGGCGGAGAAGATGGAAATCCGTGGTCGCGACCTCGTGACAGGACTTCCGAAACAAATTGAAGTGTCATCTACAGAAGTATGCGAAGCACTCTCAGATACAGTCGAAGCGATCTTGGCAGGTGTCAAGCAGACGCTCGAACAAACACCACCAGAACTCGCGGCTGACGTGATGGACCGTGGAATCGTCTTGACTGGCGGCGGCGCGCTCCTCAAAAACTTGGACGACGTCATCTCAGACGAGACGCACATCCCGACACTCGTTGCGGATGAGCCACTCGACTGTGTAGCAGTCGGTACAGGAAAATCTCTTGAAATGATGGACGTCCTCCGTTCGAAATCAGGCATCTCGTCACGTCGATGAGAGGTGAGACACGATGAGCCGATTCGTACGTAATAAAAAGCTCATCATCACGCTAATTGTACTGATCTTGTTTTTCGTCATTTTAGGGGTTTCGATTCGAGGACGATCGGAATCAGCCTGGTACCAAGACGTCACGCGTGATGTGGTCGGCACGTTCCAGCGAGTGTTCGCGGTACCAATCGGATGGATGGACTCGACCGTCTCATCCATCTCGGACGTCCGCGACATCTACGAAGAGAACCGTCAACTGAAAGAACATTTGGCGAAGTATGCTGAGGTATCGGTTGAGGCAGATGATTTGCGCCGTGAGAATGAGGAGCTTCGGAAAATGGTCGAAGCGAAAGACGAGTCGTTACGCGACTTCGACCTCATTCCGGCGGAGGTCATCGGGCGGACACCGAACGATTGGCAACGCTACGTCACCATCAACGTCGGTTCTGAAAGCGGCGTTGAGAAAGGCATGGCCGTGACCGCGGCGAGCGGGATGGTCGGTCGTGTCATTCAAACGAGTGCCTATACGTCACAAGTGCAACTGCTCAGCGACAACAACCGGACGAACAACGTCTCGGCTGTCGTCAAAGATGCTGACGGCAAAGCGACGTATGGGACGATTGACGGCTTCGATACGGAGACGAACGAGTTGTTCTTCACGAAAGTATCGAATAGCGTCAAGCTGAAAGAAGGAGAAATTGTATCGACCTCTGGACTCGGGGGACGTTACCCGGCCGGACTCGTCATCGGTACGATCGAGTCGATCGAGACGGACGAATATGGCGTCTCTCAAGTCGCCCGGATCAAACCGGAGGCCGACTTCAATGAGTTCTCACAAATGTACGTGATTGATCGGACACTAGACGAACCGTTTCTAACGGGTCCCGAGGAAGGAGGAGCAGCGGGTGAGTAACATGAAAGTGTTCATCGCCCTGTTCCTCCTTTTTCTTATTGAAGGAACATGGGCATCGATTTTCTCGTGGCACTATGCCACGCCGTATCTTTTATTGACGCTAATCGGGCTGATGTTTGTCAGTCTGTACGGTCGATGGGAGACGGCGCTCGGGTTCGGTCTTGTATTCGGATTGCTGTATGATATCGTCTACACCGACTTGCTCGGAATTTATGTATTTACTTTTTCACTCATTCCTCTCTTAGCCAGCTTCGTGTTAAAATATATAGGTGAGAACTTCTTCTCCGTCACCATCACCTTCACGTTCATGATTGTCGTATTCACAGTTGCGATATACGGGATCATGGCAGCGATCGGTGGGACGTTGATGACGATTCAAACACTATTGATTGAACAGATTCCAGGGACCGTGCTCGTCAATGCCATCGCCATCGTGATTCTTTATTATCCGATGATGCGGTATGTGACGATCCGACCTGTTGTGAAAAGAGGGTAGCCATGATGGAGCGTAAACGACACATTACGATTAAAGGACATCGCAACGGAATTGCCATCCACTTCAATCCGAAGAGTGGCATCGACGAGGTGCTTACGGACTTTGAAGCGACATTACAAGAAATGGAGCCGCCGTCCGGTAAGATTGCCCTGAAGTTGCACGCGGGTACTCGTTATCTTGACGAGGAGCTGACACGTCAAATTCGTGAGGTCGTCGCTCGTCATGGCGTTTTTTATATTGAAGACTTGTCGAGCGATGTCATGTTGACGGAAGAAGCGAAAGCGACGTACGGCAGAAAGACGTTCCACTATCATAGCGGGACGATTCGCAGTGGGCAGGTCCTCGCGTTTGATGGTTCGGTGCTTGTAATTGGGGATATCAACCCTGGTTCTGAGGTCCGGGCGACAGGAAGTATTTATTGTTTGGGCACGATACGAGGAAATGTGCGTGCGGGTGTCGAAGGATGGGAAGAAGCGGTCATTACCGCAAGCCTCCTCCATCCAAAGTTTTTGGCAATCGGCGAACATGTTCTCACGTCCGACGATGAGGAAGAACTTCCTGAGATTGAGATGGGTTGTGCGTATCAGACGAATGACGGGATTGAGATGACACGTCTCCGCCACGTCATGACCGGTCTGAAAGACGCATATGCAATGGAATTACAGAGAGGGTGAGTGGAATGGAGCAAGTAGTGGAGCCTGTACATACAGAAAAAGAAGTGAAAAACGGCAGAGCCATCGTCGTGACATCAGGAAAAGGGGGCGTCGGGAAAACGACGACGACCGCCAACATCGGGACGGGGCTCGCCTTGTCTGGACACTCGGTCTGTCTCGTCGATACGGATATCGGGTTGCGTAACCTCGATATCATTCTCGGACTCGACAACCGGAGCATTTATAACCTCGTCGATGTCATCACGGGACAATGTAAGTTGAATCAGGCGCTCGTTCGCGACAAGCGGTTTGAAGAGATGTACTTACTTCCGGCCGCACAGTCGAAAGACAAGACGTCGGTCAATCCTGAGCAAGTGAAAGAGATTGTCGACCAGTTGAAGACGGAATATGACTTCGTCTTGATCGACTGTCCTGCAGGGATCGAGCAAGGGTTCATGAACGCGATCGCCGGAGCGGACGAGGCGATTGTCGTCACGACGCCTGAGAAGGCGGCCGTCCAAGACGCGGACCGCATCATCGGGATGCTTGAGCAAGCGAGTCATATCGAAGCACCGAAGCTCGTCGTCAATCGGGTGAAGAATCACCTCGTCGAATCGGGCGATATGCTCGATATCGATGACATCATGCGCATCTTGTCGATCGACCTCCTTGGCGTCGTCATCGACGATGAGGAAGTCATTGCCGCTGCGAACCGCGGGGTGCCGGTCACGATGAACCCGGACAACAATGCCGGACAAGCGTACCGTAACATCACGCGTCGCATCCTCGGCGAATCGGTCCCGCTCATGTCGATTCAGACAGAGACGGCACCGGTCGGCTTCTGGGCACGACTCATGATGAAATTTGGAATGAAAAAAGCGTAAAGGCAACGAAAGTTGCCTTTTTCTGTCGAAAGGAGAGGTGCACATGAAGTTAATCTACGAACGAACACCTTCCATTGAACGGGCGATGCTCGTGGACGGGGAACGGCTACTCGAGGTCGAAGAACGCTTCGTCGACCAATTATCGGTCGGTACGATCGTCGAGGCTGCGATTGAACGGATCCACCCGTCACTCGGCGCAGCTTTTTTGACGGACGGAGAGACGACGTTCTTTTTACCGATTGCGGAGACGCTTCGCGCACTGGCCTCGTACCCGGACGTGCCTGCCATCGGACAAGCGGCTGTCGTCGGGGAAAAACGACTCGTGCAAGTGACGAAAGAAGGCATCAACGGCAAGCATCATAAAGTGACCGAAAACATTCGGTTCGGTGGACGTTATCTCGTCTACTTCCCGTACGGTCGTCGTAAACTGTTCAGTCGGAAGCTCGACCTCGTCACGCAGGACCGTCTCTCGAAGTCGGTTGCCCTTACAGAAGAGGAAGGGGTCCTGTTTCGAACGGAGGCCGGACAAGTGGCACCAGACGCCTTACAAGAAGAACTCGACTTGCTCCGAGATCGTGCGAAAGCTGTAATCGAACAGCGGTACGGGCAAGACGAACTACTCTGTGAACATTTCGTGCGGCGTCATGCGGTCGAGTCGGTCCTCTTGAACGACAAGGAAGGACAGACGCGCATCGAACGCTTGGACGTTCCCGTGAAACGTCACATCGGCAAAGGTCGAATCCCGGAGGCGAAGCGTCTTGACGAGGCGATTGAAAAGCTCGAGAGTCGTGCCGTTTGGTTAGATGGCGGGGCGTTCGTCTTGATCGAACAAGTCGAGACGATGACCGTCATCGACGTCAACAGTGGGAAGAACGTCGCCGTCAAAGACAAGGGGCGCGCAGCCGATACAATCAATGAAGCGGCGCTCTATACGATCATGGAGCAATTGCGCTTACGTAACATTGGCGGCATGATTGTCATCGACTTCCTACGCGGTTCGAAAGATGGTCAGACCCGTCTCCTGAAAAAGATGAAAGAGCTCGGGGCACGTGACCCACGACGGGTAGAAGTGTACGGCTTCACACGGATGGGGTTATTCGAATTGTCACGGGAACGGACCGGACGCTCAATCCAAGACCGAATGACGTATGGAGGCAAGCCGTCGAAACTGGCTGTCTTCTCGCAGTTTGAACGCGCACTCCTTGACCTTAGCGGGCAATACGAGGCGGTCGTGCTCGCACTACCGAAAAAGTGGCATGACGCTTCCTGGCATGAATTCGACATCGACGTGCACCTCATCGAAGGGGAGCCAGAGTTCGCCTTTTACGGGACGTATGCAGAATGTCAGAATTTCTTATCTCGCCGTTGACAATGAATAATTGAGAGTGGTATTATCTATAACGTTAGTTCGTTTGGAAGCACCCAAATGGCTACAACCGCACAGAACGGGTTTTAAAGGTATTTGCCCTGCCCAGGATGGCGAGTCTGAGTTTAACAAGGAGGTGCACGTATATGTACGCAATCATCAAAACTGGTGGTAAGCAAATCAAAGTTGAAGCAGGTCAAGAGATCTACATCGAAAAACTCGATGCTGATGTCGAAGGTACTGTAGAATTCGGTGAGGTTCTTTTCGTTGGTGGTGACGATGTTAAAGTCGGCGCTCCACTCGTAGAAGGCGCTAAAGTTGTCGGTACTGTGGTAAAACACGGCCGCGCTAAGAAGATCACTGTCTTCAAAATGAAAGCTAAGAAAAACTACCGTCGTAAGCAAGGTCACCGTCAGCCTTACACGAAAGTTCGCATCGAGAAAATCGAAGCGTAAGCTATGATTCGGGTCAAGGTAAGACGAGACGCGGCGAACTCGATTCGCTCCGTCGAAGTGACTGGTCATGCCAACTTTGCAGAACCTGGTTCTGACTTGGTGTGCGCCGGTGTTTCAGCCATCATATTTGGTGCCTATAACGCCGTCGAAACGCTTGCGGGTCAATCGCTTCTTGTAGAAATGGCAGATCAAACAGAGGGTGGTTACTTTTATGTCGAGACGTATCCTGACTTATCACCGCAGGATATGGAACGCACCCAACTGTTATTAGAAGGGATGCTCGTGCAGTTAGACACGGTCGCCCAAAGCTACGGTGAATATATCCAAATTGAACAATAGGAGGTGGACCTCATGTTACAATTGAACCTTCAGTTCTTCGCTTCGAAAAAGGGAGTTGGTTCGACTAAAAACGGTCGTGACTCAATTTCGAAACGTCTCGGTGCAAAACGCGCTGACGGACAAACAGTTTCAGCTGGATCAATCCTTTACCGCCAACGCGGTACAAAGATTCACCCAGGTGAAAACGTTGGCCGTGGTGGCGACGACACTTTGTTTGCGAAAGTTGACGGCGTAGTACGCTATGAGCGTCTTGGTCGCGACAAGAAACAAGTGAGCGTTTACCCAGTCGCGTAAGTTGAACGACGCAGAAGACTCTAGCCACTTTTTTGGTTAGAGTCTTTTTTTCTAGGAGAGGATCAAATGGATTCAGAACAGACACTCGAGCTCTTATCGACCGTCCGTCACGAATGGATGAATCGGCTTCAATTGATCTCGCTCTATGCGGCACTCGATCCGAATAAGCTCGAGGAACTTTACGAACGCTATCGGAAACAGGCCGACGAGGAGAGTGCGCTCGTTCGTTTGAACGTGCCACAGACGAGCCTTGTCGTGATTCAAGCGAATTGGGAAGGACGGATGACGTATACGATTTCGACCGACCAACTCGCCATCGATGATGCGCGAGTGGCAGAGATGCTTGTCCGCTTGTTGAAAGACACGGACGGGCCGATTCATGTGACGTTCACGGACGGACTGATGGTTCGCGTCACGGGAGAAGTCCCGGAAGACGTGCTCACGTCAGCCGATGTGTACGAACAGAACGTAGAGATGACTACGTTTCACATAAAGGAGGGGAAATAAATGTTTGTCGATCAGGTTAATATTTTTGTAAAAGCTGGAGACGGCGGAAAAGGGATGGTTGCCTTCCGTCGCGAAAAGTATGTCCCAGATGGTGGACCTGCAGGTGGTGACGGTGGTCACGGTGGAGACGTCGTCTTCGAAGTAGAAGAAGGATTACGCACACTCGTTGATTTCCGTTACTCGAAGAAGTTTATCGCCCACGATGGCGAAAAAGGGATGTCAAAAGGGATGCACGGACGTAAAGCGAAGCCGCTTATCGTCAAAGTCCCACCTGGCACAATCGTATTCGACGCAGAGACGGATACGGTCATCGCCGACTTGACGGAGCACGGACAACAAGCGACGATCGCCAAAGGCGGACGTGGTGGACGTGGGAACTGTCGTTTCGCGACACCGGCCAACCCGGCTCCAGAAATCGCGGAGAACGGTGAACCAGGTCAAGAACGCGAATTGCGTCTTGAATTGAAACTCCTCGCAGACGTCGGACTCGTCGGTTTCCCGTCTGTCGGGAAATCAACGCTTCTGTCTGTCGTTTCGTCGGCACGTCCGAAAATCGGGGCGTACCACTTTACGACGATCACACCGAACCTCGGTGTCGTCAAGACAGCGGACGACCGCAGCTTCGTTATGGCCGACCTTCCAGGTTTGATTGAAGGGGCTAGCCAAGGCGTCGGTCTCGGTCACCAATTCCTTCGTCATATCGAACGGACGAAAGTCATCGTTCACATGATCGATATGAGTGGGATGGAAGGACGCGATCCGTTCGAAGATTACACGACAATCAACCGTGAGCTTGAGTCGTATAACTTACGTCTTCTCGAGCGTCCGCAAGTCGTCGTGGCGAACAAAATGGATATGCCGGACGCAGAGGAACATCTTGAAGAGTTCAAGAAGAAAGTAGGAGACGATGTCAAAGTCTTCCCAATTTCTGCCCTCGCACAAGATGGTCTTCGTAACTTGTTGATTGAAGTGGCGAACTTTGTCGATACGACACCTGAATTCCCACTCGATGAGCTTGAAGAGAAGACAGCGACGCCTCGTGTCGTGTATCGTTATGAGAAGGAAGAGAAAGGCTATCAGATCCACATCGATGAATACGATCGCTTCGTAATCACGGGCCCTCGTATTGAGAAGCTCTTCAAGATGACGAACTTTGACCATGATGAGTCGATCAAACGATTCGCTCGTCAAATGCGTCAGATGGGCGTCGATGATGATCTTCGTAAGCTCGGTGCCGAAGACGGCAGCGTCGTTGCGATTCTCGACTTCGAATTCGAGTTCGTGGAGTAAGAAAAAAATTATTTGTTAAGAAGAAACGGAGTGTGAAGCTAACGTGGACCCTGTGCCCTCGTCAAGTTTAATTCTATATGTAGTTCTCGTCATGTTGTCAGCGTTTTTCTCATCAGCAGAAACGGCGCTTTCGAGTGTAAACCGTGTTCGGATGATTCGGATGGCAGAAGACGGCGACAAAGCCGCAAAACGCGTCCTCAGTCTCGTCGACCGCTTTGACGATACGCTCTCGACGATCCTCGTCGGGAACAACATCGTCAACATCGGTTCGGCGACGGTATCGACCGCCATCGCCACGTCGATTTTTAGTGGCGGTACGGGTCTTCTCGTGTCGACGTTCGCGACGACGGTCATCATTTTGATCTTCGGTGAGATTTTACCGAAGTCGCTCGCCAAAGAGTTTGCGGAGAAGTATTCGCTTCTCATCAGCGGGATTCTCGTGTTCCTCGTCAAAGTCCTCAAACCGGTGACGATGATTTTCACTGGGTTGAAGAAGTTGACGCTTCGGATGATTGGGATGAAAGACAAGGAGCCGTCCGTCACGGAAGAAGAGTTGAAAGTGCTCGTCGATATGGGAGAAGAGGAAGGTGTGCTTGGTGAGACGGAAGCTGAGCTCGTCCATAGCGCCTTCGCCTTCAACGATATTACCGTCGATGACGTCTTGACGCCGCGAATCGATATTTTGGCTGTCGACATCGACGATTCGCTCGATGAAATCAAAGACACGATTTTCAGTGGGGGACATTCACGTTTGCCGGTCTACAAAGACTCGATTGACAACGTCATCGGTGTCTTGTCAGAACGTGACTTCTTACGTTCGATGATGAAGGATGAAGTGACGGATGTCCGTTCGCTCATCCGACCGCTCACATACGTGTCACCACAGACGAAATTGATTGAACTACTTCCGATTCTCCAACAGAAACAATCTCACATGGCTGTCGTCCTCGATGAATTCGGGGGCACGGCGGGTCTCATCACGTTAGAAGACATGCTTGAAGAACTCGTCGGCGACATCTGGGATGAGCACGACGAATCTGTCGTCTATCTCCGACGTCTCCGTGAAGGGGTCTACGAGTGTATGGCTGACATGAACGTCGATGAATTCGCCGAAGAGATGGGGATTGCGGAACCAGACGTCGATTCCAACACGATGGGCGGTTGGTTCGTTGAATTACTCGGCGACATTCCGGAGAAAGGTGCACAAGTCACGTATCAAGACATGACGTTCACCGTTCTCCACGTGGAAAAACGCCGTGTCCGGAAACTGTTAGTGGAGACTGGACAATCACAGCAAGAAGATCTACAAGAAGAAGCATAAAGAAAAGGGATGATTCGCGCGTAGCGGATCATCCCTTTTTGCGTTACACCGATTGGCGCTCGATGCGCTCAATCAATTCGTATGGACGTACTTTGTAGATGGCGTATGGCATATATACAGGGTCGATCGCATCGAGGAAGCGCATCTGGAAGTGCTCCCGTTTAATATAGTCACCGACGTTACGCGAGTCGACTTTGTAGAATCCGACTTCCTGTGTTTCCCCAGCTTGTGGTCTGAGGTCCCCGGATACATATTTTGCACGGAACGTGACGCAGAGGACGCGGGACGACACGTTTTGATAAATTCCCGTGATGCCTTCGACCTCGATTTTCACGCCTGTCTCTTCGTCCACTTCACGGTGGATGGCGTCGACGAGCGACTCGTGCTCTTCCACCTGTCCGCCCGGCATCTCGAAGGAGTCGTTTCGGTGCATGTTTTTGACGAGGAGGACCTCACCTGCTTCATTCGTGATATACGCTGTCACACAGACGATCGCACGCGGCGGTGTATAGTGACCGGTCGGCATCATGAACTCTTCGCTCGACTTGATATACAGGTCTTTTCCGAGGCGGGCTCGCTGCTTCATGGCGTCCCGTCGTAACGTACTGCCACGATAATCCCGCTCGACTTGTTCATAGTGTTCACGGTCCCGGTATTCCCATAGTGCCATGACCTCCGACTTGTCTTCGGTCACCCAGCGTCCGACGAGTCGGGCGCCATGGGACGCTTGAATCGGATAGATGTATGTATGGAAGAAGTCGGTGAATTCTTGCAGGCGTTCAGGTCGAATCGTATACGTTTTACGGCGATGGAACATGGTGATTCCTCCTTTTTCGTTGTGCGGTGTCCTGTTTGTGTGACCGCGATTCGCTTACATGGTTCTTATTCGACAGATGATAGCGTTTCCCTTTCCGACAAAAAAAGAATCAGCGTTCGTTACGCTGATTCTTTCACATGTTTTGGTTGCTGACGAAGATGACGGACGACGAGAAAAATTCCGATGGCGAGCGCCAGGAAGGGCAGGATATCGTCCATGAAGTGGCCGATCATCCGCCAGTTGTCGCCGAGCATCATCCCGACATGAATGAAGATGAATGACCAGACGGCAAAAATGACGGTCGTCACCGATAAGAACTTTCGGAACGACAGGCGCATCACGCCGGCACTGACCGCGAACAGCTGGCGCCAGAACAGGCTGAGACAGACGATCCATGCCCCGTATTTCTCAAACCAGCGCTCGGCCCGCAGTTGCTTGTCTTGCCGAATCCGGAAGTAACGATACAGCTTCAAGGCGACGGGACGCCCACCATATCGACCGATCCAGTAAAGTCCGATCTGACTGAGCGTGAAGGAGACCCACGCCAGTAGGAACATCAGGAAGAAAGACGCGTCATGCGAATCGACGAGAAAGCCGCCATATGCGAGAACGAGTTCGTTCGGGATGAATTGGATGAAGATGCCGAGAGGAATGCTGAAGACACCACATACGGCGAGCATGTGCTCGAGGACGTTCATGACGAGACCTCCTTTCAAGGTGATTGCAGGAAACTTGTTCCATCCATCAGTATAACGGACATGACTGAAAAGAAAAAGAAGAGATGTCACATATTCGTGACATCTCTTCAATCTAATTCGGATACGAGAATACCAAGCCGGTCAAGCTCTTTCACCGCGGCATCAATCGCTTCCTGATGATCGGCTTCAAGTGTATGGACATGTAATCCTCCGGTCAATTGCGAGAGCGGTGAGGCCCCGTGTGCCTTGACACGTTCGAGGAAGGCGCGGACGTCACGTCGACTCTTCACCATGAGCTGTCCCGTGATGGATCCGTAAACAGGGTGGTCGATGATGACGTCTTTGATGGTGACCCCTTCATCGACGATGGCGTTCATCTCTGCCTCCATCTCCTCTGCCGTATGGCGACAAGCTACTTTTTTTGAATAGGTAGACGGAGTGAAGTCGCCGTGCAAATAAACGTAACCGCGCGCGGTGGCGACGATTTGGTGACCTTTCGCTTTTAAGAGCGACAAGTCTTGGACGATGACCTGGCGACTGACGGATACGTGCCTTGCCAGTTCAGATCCAGTGATCGGTTCATTGCTCGATTCGATCAGTTGAAGTAAAGTGCGACGGCGTTCTTCACCGGCTAAACGTTTGTTCATGATGTTCGACTCTCCTTGCTAAAGTGACGATGGCATCGGCGAGGGCCGATGTGTCTTCGACGGTCGTTTGCGCGCCGAAGGAAATGCGGACGAGTCCGTGGCAGGCGCTCGTCTCATATCCGAGTGCTTCGAGCATGCGGTTCGGTCCGTTCTGACCGGCGCGACATGCTGACCCGGCGGATACTTGGAACCCGAGATCGTCGAGCTCGGTCATCCACCATTGTCCGTCGCGTTGATGGGATACGAAGGAAAAGATAGCGGGACTTTGTTCGTCAAACTCGAGCCAATGGACATACGCTGACGTCTTCTCTTTCAAGATAGCACGAAACGCCATGAAATTTCTCTGAAAACGTGTCAGTTGATCCTGACGTTCCCCGAGCGCTTTGACGAAGGCGCTGATTCCGGGAACATCGATTGTCCCCGGACGAATCCCGTATTGGTGATGACCCGGATAGTAAGGTGGGGGAATCAAGCGTTCCATATAGAGGGCGCCGATCCCTTTTGGTCCACCGACCTTATGGGCGCTGAACGAGTAGGCGTCGATTCCTTCCACAGAAATCGGGATTTTCCCCAGTGCCTGTACCCCGTCCACGTGAAAGAGAATCTTTTTATATTTTAAGAGACATTGGATGTGATGGAGCGGCAACACCCATCCCGTGTCGGAATTGACGTGTTGGAGCGTGACGAGTCCGATGTCACGGTCGAGTAAGTGCGTAAACGTCTCCAAATCAAACTTTCCGTCTTTCAGTTTCAAGCGATGGACGATGATCCCTTCGCGTTCCCATTCTTCAAGTAGGAGGGCGACTGAATCATGTTCGTGCCAGGACGTGATCACTTCTTTGCCTTTCATGCGCTTCCGTAAGCTCGTCAGTGCGATGTAGTTACTTTCAGAACCACTTCCGGTAAACAATAATTTCCCACGTAAGACGTCGAGTCCGAGTGCTTGTTTAAGTAGTCGCCGTGCCTCTGTTAAGTAATCTTCAGCCATATATCCGTGCGCGTGGAGTGATGATGGGTTCCCATAAACGTTTTTGGCCATAGCCACGTAATGGTCTAATGCTGTGTGTGTCATAGGATGTGTAGCGGCGTAGTCGAAGTAGCGGTTCATCATGGACTCCCCTTTTCTCATGTTGTCTTCTACACAAAATTATGCGAAACTAATTTACAAGTCAACATTACATATGAAAAACAGGTGATATACAGGTGTCTTTACAGGTAGAGAAAACCGACATTTTGATTATTGGAACAGGACTTGCCGCCGTCGCGACGGCGCTACATGTGCCATCCTCATTGTCTGTCCTCCTCGTCTCCAAAGGGGAGGCGACGTCGACGAACTCCGATTTGGCACAAGGAGGGATTGCGAGCTCGTATCTCGAGGAGACGAGTGAGGCACATAAAGAAGACACGATGCTTGCTTCGAATCAGACATCGTGCTCAGAACGCGTCGACATTCTCGTGGAAGAAGGACGTCGAGCGATTGAAGAGATGGAACGGTTCGGTGTCCACTTCGATCGTGACGAGGACGGCTATGCCCTCGGGCGGGAAGGAGCTCATCGGTTGCATCGTATCTTTCATGCCGGGGGCGACGAGACCGGTCGACATGTCATGCGGCACTTACGTCAGTCTTTACCGGACAACGTGAACATACTCGAACACGTCCTCGTCCATGACCTTGTGATGAAGGAAGGACGAGTCGTCGGTGCGATGGCGTTTCAGAAAGAAAAATGGCTACACATCGAGGCAGGTGCCGTCGTTCTCGCGACCGGTGGAATCGGTGGACTTGTCGATTGGACTTCGAACGCTCAGACGGTGACCGGTGACGGTCTCGTCTTGGCAAATCGATGCGGGGCCAAACTGACGAACTTACAACGGATCCAATTTCACCCGACCTTATTGGCCGCAGAGGAACCTCATCTCGTCACCGAAGCGCTCCGTGGTGCCGGTGCGAAGCTCGTCGATCCATACGGAAACGATGTGATGGCGCATCACCCGCTTGGGAGTCTCGCCCCTCGAGACGTGGTGGCCCGTGTCTTAACAGACCGAGTTGGACCCGTCTTTCTTGATACGACTAGTGTGACGCGACTACGTGAGCGGTTCCCGAAACTCGCAACGACGTGTGACAAGTTAGGCATCGACCTTCGCCAAATCCCCGTTCGCCCAGGGCTCCATTTTCATATGGGCGGAATCGAAGTGGATGAGGCGGGTCGAACGGACGTCGACGGATTGTATGCCGTCGGAGAAGTGGCGGAAGCAGGTGTACACGGGACGAATCGACTGGCCTCAAATTCACTCTTGGAATGCTGGGTGTTCGGAAAACGTGTCGCTGAGGCGATTCGAGTGAAGGAAAGAGGCTTTGCGACGAGTGATGTGATGGCATATGACATCTCACCTGACACGTTCCGTGCGCTCCGTCATCAAATCGGCAAGTGGTTGACGATTTCACCGAATCACGACGAAATAAAATGCTTCTTACAAAATACCCAAACGTTGACCATGACGAAACACGTGACAAGACAATTAAGTGAACAAACTTTACAACTCGATGCGGCGCGTCTCATCGCGCAAAGCATCCTCGAAATGGAGAGGTACGATGAACACGATTTATCTACGCGAACAGCTACGACAGTTTCTGATTGAGGATATCGGATATGGCGATCTATCGAGTGAACTGATCGATGAACAGGACGAGTCAGTCGCGACCGTCATTGCAAAAGAGGAAGGCGTCTTCTGCGGGAAGCCAATCGTTCAAGAACTTGCTAGAATGCAACAACTCGAATTGGTGGATTGCCAAGATGACGGGAGTCGGATTGCCCCTGGCGATGAACTGATCGTCTTGAAAGGGAAGACTCGTGTCCTGTTAGAGACGGAACGTGTCTTATTGAATGTGATTCAGCGTGTGAGCGGGATTGCGACGATGACACGTCAATGTGTCGATGCGCTCGATGACGACTCGATTCATGTCACGGATACGCGGAAAACGACACCGGGACTCCGCATGCTTGAGAAGTATGCCGTTCGTATCGGTGGCGGCTACAACCATCGACTCCGCCTCGACGATGCCGTCATGATCAAAGACAACCATATCGTCGCACTCGGCGGTGTGACAGAAGCCATTCACGCCGCACGTTCGAGAGTCGGTCATACGACCCCGATTGAAGTCGAGGTCGAATCGTTCGCCCAGCTCTTAGAAGCCGTTCAAGCGAATCCAGATATTGTGATGCTCGATAATCGGACGCCGGATGAACTGCGAGAATGGGTCCAGCATATTCCGGACCATATCACCATCGAAGTGTCTGGCGGCATCACGCTCGACTCGATTGACGACTATCGAGGGATTCGCATCGATGTCATCTCACTCGGTCAGTTGACCCACTCGGTACGGGCGCTCGACTGCAGTATGAATTTACAAGGAGGAATGAAACATGCAACTACTCGGAACACTCCCACCGACGTACGCTAATCTATCGGTGGAGGAAATGGAGACGCGGATTCAAGCGGTCAAGGACCGGCTCGGGACACGTCTCTTCTTACCGGCGCATCATTATCAAAAAGACGAGGTCGTCCAATTCGCGGACGCGACAGGAGATTCGCTCCAGCTCGCGCGGCTCGCGGAACAGATGAGCGAAGCGGAATTCATCGTCTTCTGTGGCGTGCATTTCATGGCGGAGACAGCAGACATGTTGACACGCGACGATCAGATTGTCGTCTTACCTGATATGCGGGCCGGTTGCTCCATGGCAGACATGGCTGATATCGATCAGACAGAGATTGCGTGGGAAGAATTGACGGAGCAGTTCGGGGAAGGAATCATCCCGATTACATACGTCAATTCGACGGCGGCCATCAAGGCATTTGTCGGACGTCATGGCGGGGCGACGGTCACATCGTCGAACGCACATGAAATCGTCCGCTGGGCGCTAGAAGCAGGAGAGCGGATTTTGTTCCTTCCCGACCAGCATCTCGGACGGAATACGGCGTATGACCTTGGCATCCCGCTCGAGGCGATGGCCGTCTGGGATCCGCTCCGCGAAGAACTAGTGGCAGAAGGAGACCTCGAACAGATTCGGGTCATTCTTTGGAAAGGACATTGTTCTGTACATGAGAAGTTCACCGTCTCGCAAATTCAAGCGTTCCGTGAGCGCGAACCGGATCGTCGCATCATCGTTCATCCGGAGTGCACGTTTGATGTCGTGCAGGCAGCCGATGAGGCAGGATCGACGTCGTATATCATCGACAAGATTGATGTGAGCGAACCCGGGACAAAATGGGCGGTCGGGACGGAGATGAACCTCGTGAACCGATTGGCGGCGACGTATCCGCATCTCGATATCGTCTCGTTGAACCCGTTCATGTGTCCATGTCTGACGATGAACCGAATCGACTTGCAACATCTCCTCTGGGCGCTCGAGTCGCTCGAGACGGACCCTGTGAACATCATTCGCGTTGATGCTGAGACGACAGAGTTGTCGAAACGTGCACTTGAACGTATGCTCGCACGGTAATCGCTTCAGGACAGGCAAATGCCTGTCCTTTTTTCATATCGCTCGTTATGGTACAATAAATGCAGTTTTTCCGACCGAAAAGGAGATTACACCGTGATTGAATTCGTAAAAGGACCCGTCGCCTATGTGTGTGCGGAATATATAACGTTAGATGTCTCGGGCGTCGGCTACAAAGTACATGTGCCTAACCCGTTTTTTTATCGTGAACAAGACGAACATGTAATCGTGTTTACGCATCATTACGTCCGTGAAGATCAACAGACGCTATACGGTTTCCGGTCACGCCGGGAACGGGAGCTCTTCAATAAACTCCTTAGCGTGAGCGGTATCGGACCGAAGGGGGCACTCGCCATCGTCGCCTCTGGAGATATCGACGCGTTGATCGATGCGATTGAAACCGAGAATGAGAAGTATTTGACGAAGTTCCCGGGAGTCGGGAAGAAGACGGCCAAACAGATGGCACTCGACTTGAAAGGGAAGTTATCCGAACTCGCACCGGATTATGTGCCGAACGAAGGCTTATTCGCACAAGGTGCATCAGAACTAGATGAGGCGTGTGAGGCGCTCGTCGCCCTCGGATATTCTGAACGAGAGATCGCGAAAGTCCGCAAAGCATTGAGCGGCGAGATCTTGACGACCGACGCGTACATAAAACGCGCGCTACAGCTGTTATTGAAATAAGGAGGAAGCTATGGACGAACGATTGTTGTCACAATCTCATCAGCAATATGAAGACTCTGAAGAGTGGAGCTTACGTCCGCAGCGCTTCGAGCAATATATCGGGCAGGAAAAGGCGAAAGGTAATTTGTCGGTCTTCATTCAGGCCGCCAAACTTCGCAGTGAGACGCTCGACCACGTCCTATTGTATGGACCACCGGGACTCGGGAAGACGACGCTCGCGCAAATCATCGCCAACGAGATGGGCGTCGGCATCAAGACGACCGCCGGACCGGCGATTGAACGCCCGGGTGACCTGGCTGCGATTCTCTCGACACTTGAGCCGGGTGACGTCTTATTTATCGATGAGATTCACCGGTTGAGCCGGACGATTGAAGAGATTCTCTATCCGGCGATGGAAGATTACTGCCTCGACATCGTCTACGGACAAGGTGAGATGGCGCGAAGCGTCCGCATCGATTTGCCACCGTTCACACTCGTCGGGGCGACGACGCGGGCCGGGATGTTATCGGCGCCGCTTCGTGACCGTTTCGGGGTCACATTGAAACTTGAATACTATGAGCCACATGAACTCGCGGCCATCGTCAGTCGGACGGCCCAGCTGTTCCGCCTTTCGATCTCACCTGAGGCGAGTGGCGCGATTGCGAAGCGCTCGCGAGGGACACCGCGGATTGCCAATCGTCTCTTGCGTCGAGTCCGTGACTTCGCTCAGGTAGCCGGCACGAAAGAAATCGATCCAGTGCTCGCATCCGATGCGCTCGACCGTCTACACGTCGATGCGCTCGGACTCGATGAAGTCGACCACCGATTGCTTCGGGCCATGGTAGAACGGTTCGGAGGTGGACCGGTCGGGCTTGAGACGCTCGCCGCAACGATCGGCGAGGATGCTCAGACGATTGAGGACGTCTATGAGCCATATTTATTACAACAAGGGTTCTTGCAGCGGACGCCGCGAGGACGGATGATCACACAGTTTGCCAAGTCGCATTTTGGTTATGAAGAGGAAGAGGAGTAAGGTATGCAAGACATTCAATTGAACGTAAACGATTATGATTTTGAATTGCCAGAAGAGTTGATTGCCCAGGTCCCATTGCTTGATCGGACGAGCTCGCGTCTGCTCGTATTGGACCGTGAGACAGGAGACATCGAGCATCGTCATTTCCGTGACGTGCTCGACTACTTGAACGAGGGAGATGCGCTCGTCGTCAACGATTCGCGCGTCTTACCGGCTCGTCTTTTCGGAGCGAAACAAGAGACAGGCGGGAAAGTGGAGCTGCTCTTATTGAAACAGACGGAAGACGACGTATGGGAAGCGCTCGTCAAACCGGCGAAAAAAGTCCGCGTTGGTTCGATCGTCGAATTTGGTGACGGACTTCTCCGCGCAGAATGCGTCGAGGAACTCCCGGAAGGTGGACGTCGCTTCAAGTTCGACTACGACGGTATCTTCTACGAGATTTTAGACGAACTCGGAACGATGCCACTCCCACCGTACATCCGCGAACAACTCGATGACCAAGATCGTTATCAAACGGTCTATGCGCGGGAACGTGGCAGTGCAGCCGCTCCGACAGCAGGTCTCCATTTCACAGAAGAACTGCTCGAGGCAGCGAAGGCGAAAGGGGTTCGATTGATCCCACTCACGCTTCACGTCGGTCTCGGTACGTTCCGTCCGGTGACGGCTGATTCGATTGAAGAACATACGATGCATAGCGAATATTTCGAGTTGTCAGCTCAATCGGCTGAAGCGCTCCGAGATGTCCGGTCGAACGGAGGTCGCATCTTCGCGGTCGGTACGACATCGACACGAACGCTCGAAACAATCATGCGAGACCATGGGGACTTCGTCGAGTCATCGGGCTGGACGGATATCTTTATCTACCCTGGTGTCGAGTTGAAGGCAATCGATGGATTGATCACGAACTTCCACTTGCCTAAATCGACACTCGTCATGCTCGTCTCGGCATTCGCGACGCGCGACATCATCTTACACGCTTATCGGACTGCGGTCGCAGAACGATACCGCTTCTTCAGTTTTGGAGACGCGATGCTCATCACGAGGAAGGAAGTAACAAAATGACAAAACACGCAGTCACATACGAACACATTCATACATGTAAACAGACCGGAGCGCGGCACGGAATCGTCCATACGCCGCACGGGTCGTTCGAAACACCGGTCTTTATGCCGGTCGGGACGCAAGCGAGCGTCAAGACGATGGCACCAGAACAGGTCAAGGCGATGGGTGCGAACATTATCTTGTCGAACACGTACCATCTATGGGTTCGTCCGGGGCATGAGGTTATCAAACAAGCAGGCGGGCTTCATAAGTTCATGAACTGGGACGGCGCGATTCTCACGGACTCAGGTGGCTTCCAAGTGTTCTCGCTTGCCGATCTTCGAAACATTCAAGAAGAAGGCGTCCATTTCCGTAACCACTTGAACGGCGACAAATTGTTCTTGTCACCGGAAAAGGCGATGGAAATTCAAAACGCGCTCGGGTCGGATATCATGATGGCATTCGATGAGTGCCCACCTTATCCGGCGACACATGAATACATGAAGAAGTCGGTCGAACGCACGAGCCGCTGGGCAGAACGTTGCCTTGAGGCACACGAGCGTCCGGAAGACCAAGCGCTCTTCGGGATCATCCAAGGTGGGGAATATGAGGATCTTCGTCGTCAAAGTGCACAAGACCTCGTCTCACTCGATTTCCCAGGATATGCGGTCGGCGGTCTCTCAGTCGGTGAACCGAAAGACGTCATGTATCGTGCCCTCGAGTTCACGACGCCGCTCATGCCGGAAAACAAACCACGTTATTTGATGGGTGTCGGTTCGCCGGACGCATTGATTGAAGGGTCGATTCGTGGAATCGATATGTTCGACTGTGTCCTCCCGACACGGATTGCACGGAACGGGACGCTCATGACTTCGAAAGGTCGCGTCACAATCAAGCAAGCGAAGTATAAGACAGACTTCGGCCCGATCGATGAGAAGTGTGACTGCAACACGTGTAAGAACTACTCACGTGCCTATGTCCATCATTTGATTCGTGCGGACGAGATGTTCGGCCTTCACTTATGTACGACACACAACCTTCACTTCCTCGTGAAGTTGATGGAGCAGGTTCGTCAAGCGATTCGCGAAGACCGTTTGCTCGATTTTAAAGAAGAGTTCTTCGAAGAATACGGCTACAACAAGCCGAACGCGAAGAATTTCTAAACAAACGTGTCGGACATTGTGTGACAATGCTTCAGTTTCACGGTATAATGAACCTGATATTGAAGGAAAGGGTGAATGTTACTCATGGAAACACTCGTTGCGTTATTACCAATGATCTTGATTTTCGTCGTATTTTACTTCTTGTTGATTCGTCCACAAACGAAACGCCAAAAAGAAGTTCAAGCGATGCAAAACGCCCTCGAGCGTGGCGACAGCGTTGTCACAATCGGTGGTTTACACGGCGTCGTTCATCAAATCGAAGACACACATGTCGTTTTGAAATGCGATCAATCACTTCTCCGTTTCAACCGAAGCGCAGTTGCGGAAGTCGTGAAAAAAGCGAATGCCTCATTTGAGGAATAAGCAAGTAAGCGTCTGACCATTATGGTCGGACGCTTTTTTGTGTGGATAGAAGTTGGGGGAGAATTCTTCGGGCAGCCTCTTGTCCACCGTAGACGGCTCTCGCGAATGGACCGATAATCAAATCCGCATAGGCACCCGTCAAGTATAGACCAGGCGTCCATTCGAGACGTTCATTCAAGGCAGGTGTGCCACATGGCGTGAGAGGAAGATCGAGCTGGTCGATTAATGGCTGCAAGAAAGTCTCTTTCACAGGGTGCGGTCTAATTCCTGTACAACAGACGACTTCTTGCCCGGCAAGTTTTTCACCGTTCACGAATAACGAATCACTGTCCCGCTCGACTTCTCCGATGAGATGTGTCACGGCATTCGTTTGAATGAGGCGTTTCACTTTCAAGACGAGATCGTTCGGAGCGGAACCCGGCTTTCGTTCACGGGCGATAAATGATCGCTTTGTCGTCCAGTCTTGTTTCAGACGATGGAAGTCAACTAATCCTTTCGGTCCCATGAACTGCCGATCGGCGTCGAATTGACTCACTTCTAGTGGTCGTCTCGTCACGAGTGTCACGTGATGACCTTGATTGACACGCTTCACGACATAATGAAGTGCTGTGATGCCACCGCCGACGACAATCACTTCATCTGATTCGTCCGAAGGATCTTTCATGAACACGTGTCGGCAACGTTCGTCCGCCCATTCGGGTAACACGACATTTGCGGATTGTCCGATTGAGACAATGACAGAGTCCGCGACGATGAGGCGGCGGTCTGTTCGGACGTGATAGTGCGCCCCATCTTTTCGGAGCGTCATCACCCGTTCGTTGCCGAGGAATCGCTCCTTGAGGCGATACTTGTCCCATAATGATTCGGCATGGTCGTTGAACAGTTCGAGCGAAGGACGACCGAACGTATCTTTGAAGTGATTGGAGCGATAGGCATAACGAGATGCGAATTGCTTCAAGGCGTGCGGATTCGAAGAAACGTGGTGCACGCGAGTCGAACGAAGGTGTGACATGGAGATGGATGAAGTTTGCTGTTTCCAATTCGTGAGCGGGTCTGTGTGTCGGTCGACAATCAGAACGTCTTCTAATTGCCCGCCTTGTTCCATATATGAGATGGCGAGCGTCATCCCATGGACACCCGCGCCGATAATTAATAAGGATGTGTTCTCAACATTCATGTGAATACCTCTCAAAACGTAATAATTACGATTTAAAGTATACAAAACATGACTTCTTTTTGTCAAAACGAAATCGAATCAACATTCATCCACCTCATTTCGAAAAATCGATTTGATTCATGAAAACGTTTGCATTAATGTCAAATTGAGAAGAAATTCGAGATGAAGGAGAACGGATGACATGGACGTGAAACGATTGGTACGACCGATGAAGAAGTGGAAAGGGTGGACATGGAAGCGGAGCGGTACAAAACAGAAAGGGCGTTCTTCTCTCAGAAGACGAATGTCGATTGCGCTAGTTCCCACAATTATCGCGCTCGTCCTTGTCGGAGCGCTTGGTTCATATCAACTGAGACAATCGACTGCTGCATATGACCGAGTCCTGAACGAGGGGACACAGGAGATGCTGTTGGCTGAAAATCTGTCGCTTGCGGTGACCGATGCGGAACGCTATTTGAATTACTATATGCTCGTCGCCAATCCGAAAACACTCATCAGTCTGCAAAGTGTCCAGGAGCAGCGTGACGAGTTGATGGCTTCACTGAAAGCATCCTCTTCAGATGAGAAGATTTTATCTTGGTTGGGGGATTTGGAGAAATTTAATGAGTTGTTGGACCGTGAGATGAGTCGCGCCATCGAACTTCGCCAGCAACAAGATGAGATTGGGTATAAAACGGTCCTCAACACGAGTGTGACGCCGACGACGGACCGTGTTCGGATGACGGTGACAGACCTTGTCGAATACAAGGGCGAACTCCTCGCATCCGAGACGAAAGCTGTACAGGCCGAAGCGGAGAGCTCAATCCTCTGGATGCTTGTCATTAGCGTCGTCGGTGTCGTGATCGGTATCCTGTCCTTACTTGCCTTGCAACGCCTCTTCTTAAAACCGATCAACCGACTCGGTCGTCAAGCACGAATCATGGCGGGTGGCGATTTGACGGGTGAAGATATTGAGGTCGCCTCAAACGATGAGCTCGGCGACCTTGTCACGGCTTTCAACGAGATGAAACATAACCTCGTCGGATTAATTCGTCGAGTTGGCGAAGCTTCCGAGAAAGTCACTGCCTATTCTGAAGAACTGTATGCGAGTACGGAACACGTGGCGACAACGACTCAAGGTGTCTCTCGTCTGTTTGAAGATATGAATGTGGCGGCCCAAGGGTCCTCCAAACGAGCGGAAGAAGGGACGATTGGCGTCAATCAAGCGGTTGACGGATTGAACCAGATTGCCGCAGCGTCACAAGGCGTGAACGAACAGACGATTCATACACTTGAAGCGGCAAACGGTGGGCTTGAGACCGTTCAATTAGCAGAGCAGCGAATGCAAGAGATTCGTCGCGCCAATGAGCTCACGCAACAGATGGTGACTCGTCTTTCGAACCAGTCGCTTGAGATTGAGAAGATTACCCGCTCCATCACGGCCATTACGGAACAGACGAACTTGCTTGCGCTCAATGCGGCCATCGAGGCGGCACGTGCGGGTGAACATGGGAAAGGATTCGCGGTCGTCGCGGCAGAAGTGAGAAAGCTTGCCGAGGAGTCGAAGCAATCTGCCATTCAAATTCAGACCGTCGTTCGTGACATCCAGCGAGACACGGAGCAAGTCGAGACCGCGTTCGAAGAATCGAGCGTACATGTCGAGAGTGGGGTATCACAGATGGGTGAAGTCGCCTCGGCGTTCCGCGAGATTGTATCGGTCATTGAAGAGACGTCACGTCAGATGAGTGAGATTGCCGCTGCGACAGAAGAAGTCAGTGCCAATACGACAGAAGTTGCCGTTTCGGTCGAGGATATGTCCACGAACGCCGTCTCGACCCAACGGAGCGTCGAAGAGGCGGGGGCCAATGTCGAGGAACAACTCGCGGCCATCCAAGAAATCAACAGCATCGCCGAGACGATGAGTCATATGTCGTCTGAATTAAAAGATGTCGTCCATGTATTTAAGACGACATGACAAATGCCCTGACGCTCGCGTCAGGGCATTGCTCGTTACATTAATAAGATAAGACTCGTCGCCATGACAATCATCCCGGCGACCATTCCATACATCGAATGGTGGGCATGCCCATATTCACGGGCCGCAGGGAGTAACTCATCGAGTGAGATGAAGACCATGATCCCACCGACTGCTGCGAACAAGAGACCAAATACCGTGTCGCTCAAGAACGGCATGAGGAGTAAAAATCCGATGGCTGCTCCGGCAGGCTCTGCAAGACCGGATAACATCGAAAGCTTGAACGCCTTTTTCCGTGAACCGGTCGCATAATAAATCGGCACAGAGACGGCGATCCCTTCTGGAATGTTATGCAGCGCGATGGCAATGGCAATGGCCACGCCGACGGCTGGGTCATCGAGCGCCGACACAAATGTGGCGAGTCCTTCCGGGAAGTTGTGAATCCCGATGGCGAGTGCCATGAAGACTCCCATTTTCTTTAGGCGACTTTGTGTCTCAGGATGATTGATTGGAGCCGCTTCATTTGTTGCTGTCGTTGCCAGCTCTTGTGTTGACGGGTCGTTCTGCATCGATTCAACGAACTTGACCTCGTGCGGGTTCTCCATTTTCGGAATGAACTTATCGATCATGCCAATCAAGAACATTCCACCGAAGAACGCGAGGACGGTATAAATCGTTCCCGTATACTCCCCGTGTGCACCGACGAGCTCGTCAAGCGCCTTTGGGAAAATCTCGATGAACGATACGTAAATCATGACACCGCCTGAAAATCCGAGAGAGATGGATAAGAAAGCCGTGTTCGTCCGTTTCGCAAAGAATGCGATCATACTCCCGATCCCTGTCGCAAGCCCTGCGAACAAGGTGAGGAGAAACGCAAAAATAATTGTGCTGTCCATGTGGAAAGACTCCTTTGATGTTGTGATGTTAGCTACATCATACATGAAGTTTTGCCCTTGTGCAACATTTAGTCTTATACGCAAATTAACGCTACATTTACGTGAATAGACGTTACAATTTTAGGAAAATGATTGATAAATGTTTAGAAAATTTGTAATGTTAACGAGAGAAGTTATATCAAGAACAGTGGTTTAGAAAGGAAATAGTCGTATGTACAAAAAAGGCAACATTGCGATTTTCGCGATCATCATGATTGCGACAATCCTGCTCGCTGTGTTCTCGACACCTTGGGTCGTCAAGAACACGAACCTCGGACTCGACTTAAAAGGTGGATTCGAAGTTTTGTATGAAGTACAACCGCTCGAAGACGGCGACGTCATCGACGAGTCGGCGATGAATGCAACCGTTCGCGCCATCAACAACCGAATCAACGTCCTCGGGGTTTCCGAACCGGACGTTCGGATCGAAGAGAACAATCGAATCCGTGTCCAGCTCGCTGGCGTATCGAACCAAAACGAAGCGCGCGAAGTCATCTCGTCAACAGCACAATTGACGTTCCGTGACGTGGATGACAATGTCTTGCTCGACGGGAAAGATTTGGCTCCTCGTGGCGCAGCACTCAGCTACGATCAGCAAGGACAACCAGTCGTTGAGTTGACGCTTCAATCGGCCGATCAGTTTGGCGAAGTGACGTCTGAAATCTCACAACGTCCGGCTCCTGAGAACCGTCTCGTCATCTGGCTCGATTACGAAGAAGGCGACACATACGAAGAAGAGATTCAAAAAGAAAACTCGAAAATCGTGTCGGACGCTTCTGTAAATGGTCCGATCTTGTCAGATAAAGCGATTATCTCGGGTGGCGGGATTGATGCGGAGAGCGGACAACGCCTTGCCGACATCTTGAACGCAGGGGCACTCCCGGTCAAACTCGATGAAATCTACTCGACGTCGGTATCGGCTCAGTTCGGTCAAGACGCATTAGAAGAAACGGTATTTGCCGCTACAATCGGGATTGTTGCCGTGTTCATCTTCATGTTGTTCTTCTATCGTCTACCAGGACTCGTGTCGATCATCACGCTTGTACTGTATATTAACTTGATCATGTTGTTCTTCAATGGAATCAACGCGGTCTTGACGCTCCCAGGGATTGCAGCACTCGTCCTCGGGGTCGGGATGGCGGTCGATGCAAACATCATCACGGCGGAACGAATCAAAGATGAGCTCCGCTCCGGGAAGTCGGTCTTGTCGGCATTCCGTGCCGGTAACCGTCGTTCCCTCAGTACGATCATTGATGCCAACTTGACGACGCTCATCTCGGCTGCGGTCTTGTTCTACTTTGGACAAAGCTCGGTCAAAGGATTTGCGGTCATGCTCATGATCTCAATCGGGATGACGTTCATCTCGAACGTATTCATCTCACGTTATTTGATGCACCTCCTTGTCTCAAGTCGTCTGTTCGACAAACGTAAAGGATGGTTTGGTGTGAAGGAGAGTGAAATCCGTGAACTTTAAGCTTACTGAATGGAATTACGTCAAACATATGCGCACGATGTTCTTGGTTTCGACGGCAATCGTCGTTCTCGGAATCGGTCTCTTGTTCTTCAGAGGATTGAACCTTGGAATCGACTTCGCCTCAGGAACACGTGTCGAGGTATTAACAGAAGAACGTGTCTCGCAAGAAGAGTTCACACAAGCGTTCAATGACGCAGGGATTGACCAAGAGATTTCGAGCGTCCAGTATGCAGATGAAGGACGTTTGGCATATGTCACGTTCGTCGGACAATTAGGTCAAGAAGAAGTCGCGAGCGTCAAGACGGCGTTCACGGAGCAGTTCGGAAACGACCCGAACATCAGCACCGTGTCGGCTCAGGTCGGTCGTGACTTGGCGAAAAACGCCTTGTATGCGGTAGCCGTCGCTTCGATCGGGATCATCCTGTATATCACGGTCCGTTTCCAGTTCTCCTATGCGGTTGCAACCGTGGTGGCGATGTTACACGATGCTTTCTTCATGATCGTCGCATTCTCACTCTTTGGGATTGAGGTCAACTTGTACTTCATCGCAGCGATTCTGACGATTATCGGTTATTCCGTCAACGATACGATTGTTACGTTCGACCGCGTGCGGGAGAATATCACGTCGTATGAAAAAGAACGGAAGATTCGTTCGATGGACGTCTATGAGTCGATCATCAACAAATCGATTCAAGAGACGATTGTTCGTTCGGTTAATACCGTCATCACGGTACTCGTGACGGCGATCGCCTTGTACGTGTTCGGTGCCGAGTCGATTCGCAGCTTCTCGCTCGCATTGATTATCGGACTCTTCATGGGGATGTACTCATCCATCTTCATCGCATCGTACTTGTGGCTCCTCATCAAACGCACGACGATCAACAAGAAAAAAGATACGCCGGTCACAGAGGCGTAACAAGTGGGTCTCCCTTCAAACGGGAGACCTTTTAAAATGTCAAGACGGCACATCTTTCACGTGGTCTGCTATAATCTACAATTGATTGGAGTGAAGGACATGTACCATTCGAAGAAACAGTGGCTCTACCCGGAAACGAACCCGGACGATGTCACACGTTTACAAAACGAATTAAATATATCAGCACAACTCGCGACATTGCTCGTTCAGCGTGGACATCAGGATGTAGAAGCGGCCAAGGCATTTTTGTATGCCGAGGAAGAACTCGTCTTTCATGACCCGTATTTGTTTGAACAGATGGAAAAAGTCGTATCCCGGATCAAGCAGGCTGCAGACGAGGGGGAGATGGTACTTATCTATGGCGACTATGATGTCGATGGTGTCAGTGCCTCTTCGGTCATGTGGCACGCCTTGACCGAAATCGGTGTTATGGCCGAGTGCTATATCCCAAACCGTTTCACGGAAGGGTATGGACCGAACAAGGAAGCGTTCCAATGGGCAGCGAACGAAGGGTTCACCTTGGTGATCACAGTGGACTGTGGAATCTCAGGGATTGAAGAAGCGACACTATTAAAAGACCTTGGTGTCGATTTGATTATCACCGACCACCACGAACCGAAAGAGACATTGCCGGACGCGTATGCCATCATCCACCCGCACATCGACCCGAGATATCCATACGATAAACTCGCTGGTGCAGGTGTCGCCCTCAAAGTGGCGCATGCCGTTTTAGGTAGAATGCCAGAGGAACTCCTTGATTTGGCCGTCCTCGGAACAATCGCTGACCTCGTCCCACTCGACGGTGAGAACCGATTGCTCGCGAAAAAAGGAATCGCGGCACTCGAAGCCTCGAAACGACCTGGCATTTTAGCATTACGTGAAGTGTGTGGTCTCGGTGATAGCGTGTTAAACGAAGAATCGGTCGGTTTCGCGTTCGGTCCACGGATCAATGCGGCGGGACGTCTCGATTCGGCGATGCCGGCGCTGCAAATGCTCTTAGCTGAACATGTCGAAGAAGCGCTCGAACTTGCGAAACAGCTCGATAAGCAGAATAAAGAACGTCAAGACATCGTCAAAACGATTACGGCTGAAGCGAAAGAACTCGTCGAGGCATCGATGACCGAGGACCGTGTGCTCGTCGTCGCGAGTGAGAAGTGGAACCCGGGAGTCGTCGGGATCGTCGCCTCTCGTCTCGTCGAGGCGTACTATCGTCCGGTCATTCTCCTTTGCCACGACCCGGAGACGGGCAAGGCAAAGGGATCGGGTCGCTCGATTGATGGGTTTGACCTATTTAAAGAACTCTCGAAAAATGAAGACATCTTGCCGCACTTCGGGGGGCATCCGGCCGCAGCCGGGATGACGCTTCAGTCCGAGAATGTCGCCGAATTGCGTGAACGACTGAATCGCCAAGCGGAAATAATTCCAGATGACGTATTCGTGCCACGGGTCAACGTCGATTTGAAACTGACGGTCAATGACGTCTCGCTCGATTTGATTTCAGAGATTGCGAAACTGGCGCCGTTCGGCATGGGCAACCCGTCGCCACGCGTCGTCGTCGCAGATGCGAAACTGCGCGATATTCGTCAAATCGGACGCGATGCAACACACTTGAAAGTACAGCTCGCCGGAGACAAGCGAGAACTCGACGGCATCGGCTTCGGGTTCGGACATGTCGTCTCGGAAATCTCACAGATGGCCCACATCTCGGTGATGGGAAGTCTTCAAGTGAATGAATGGAACGGGATGCGAAAGCCGCAGCTCATGATTCAAGACTTACGCGTCGATGACTTCCAAGTGTTCGACTATCGCGGGAAGAAAAAATCGGTACAAGAGCTGAAAGACTTACCGAAAGAACATACGTCGTTCTTGTCGTTCCAAGGGACAACCGAAGACTACCCGCTCCATGAAGGAGACGAACCGCTCAATCGTTTCGTCGTCCTGCTCGATTTGCCTGACGATGAAGACATCCTCGCAGAAAAACTCCATGAAGGCGTCGAGCGGATCTATTGCGCATTCGGTCAAGGGGACTCGTTCTTTGAACGGCTTCCTTCACGTGAGGATTTCCGAACGTATTACGTACACATGGCGACATGCGAACGGAATAATCTACGTGAAAACCTGATTCGTCTGTCAAAAGAACGAAAATGGTCAAAAAATACGATTCAATTTATGCATCAAGTATTCTCTGAACTCGAATTTCTTGTTACAATGGAAGACGGACTGCCTGGAGTCAATCCAGAAGCACCGAAACGCGATTTGACCGAGGCGCCGTGCTATCAACGCCGGATTGGGCGCCAACAACTCGAAGAGCGTTTCGTATACGCGTCATTGGCGGAGCTCAAAGAGCGGTTACAATCGTTGCGATCGAACAAGATGCAGGAGGCATACACATAAAATGGATTTCAAACATCATATTAAAGAAGTAGCGGATTACCCGAAGGAAGGAATCAGCTTCAAAGACATCACGTCACTCATGCAAAATGGCGAAGTCTACAAGAAATCGGTAGATGAGCTCGTCGCTTATGCACGTGAACGAGGAGCAGAGTTGATTGCTGGACCGGAAGCGCGCGGATTTGTCGTCGGTTGCCCGGCAGCATATGCACTTGAACTCGGGTTCGTACCTGTACGTAAAGAAGGAAAGTTACCACGTGAGACAGTACGTGTATCATACGGTCTCGAGTACGGAACAGACATCTTAACGATGCACAAAGATTCAATCCAACCTGGACAACAAGTAGTCATCCTCGACGACTTGCTCGCAACAGGTGGTACGATTGAAGCGACGATCAAAATGATTGAACAACTCGGTGGAGTTGTGGCAGGAATCGGGTTCCTGATCGAACTCGACGGACTCGGTGGACGTGAGCGTCTTGAAGGATATGACGTCTTCTCACTCATCCGATAC
The DNA here is from genome assembly GCF_028823655.1 of Exiguobacterium sp. B2(2022). NCBI lineage: Bacteria > Bacillati > Bacillota > Bacilli > Caryophanales > Exiguobacterium > Exiguobacterium sp. B2(2022). The sequence goes on from NZ_JAPEHX010000026.1 coordinate 31,443, forward strand.
GAAGACTAATGTTTAAACGGGAAGCATATGCTTCCCGTTTTTGAATAGTTTTTGAGGAAAATAACCTACAACCTTTGACAGGTCGTCAGATTTTTTCGATAATGGTTATAAAAATTAGAGAATCTTGTATATAAACTACTACCATGCTGCGACGAATCCGAGGCGATTGGAGCGGTTAGAAAAAGGGTGTCGAATGTTATGACCAAAAAACAAATCGTAAGTATTGAGGATCTTCTCGACGCGCTCGGGGAGTATATGGGTGACGACGATATAGCCGAAGTGAAACGCGCTTACGAATACGCAAAACTTCATCATACCGGTCAGTTCCGACGTTCGGGCGAGCCCTATATCCTCCATCCGGTCCAAGTGGCCGGTATTCTCGTTGATATCGGCTTAGATGCCACGACGATTATCGGAGCGCTTTTACATGATGTTGTCGAAGATACGGATATTTCGTTACAGCAATTGACGGACGATTTCGGTCCGGATGTGGCCATGCTCGTCGATGGCGTCACGAAACTTGGGAAGATTAAATACAAGTCGAAAAAAGAAGAGCTCGCCGAGAACCATCGGAAGATGATTATCGCGATGGCGGAAGACGTGCGCGTCATCTTGATCAAACTCGCGGACCGTCTTCACAACATGCGGACACTTCAGCATATGCCTAAAGAAAAGCAAGTGCAAAAGGCCGAAGAAACGCTTGAAATCTTTGCCCCGCTCGCACACCGGATGGGGATTTCGACGATCAAGTGGGAGCTCGAGGATATTTCGTTACGTTATATCAACCCGCAGCAATACTACAAGATCGTCTCGATGATGAAACAGAAGCGGACGGAACGAGAAGCGCTCGTCACTTCTGTCATCACGGAAGTGAACGGAGTTCTTGAAGAAGTGCATATTGATGCCGACGTGAACGGCCGACCGAAACATATCTATTCCATCTACAACAAGATGGTGAAGCATAAAAAAGAATTCAATGAAATTTATGATTTGATGGCGGTCCGCATTATCGTCGACTCGATCCGCGATTGTTATGCGGTACTTGGGATCATCCACACGCAATACAAGCCGATGCCAGGACGCTTCAAAGATTATATCGCCATGCCGAAGCCGAACATGTACCAGTCGCTCCATACGACCGTGATCGGTCCGAAAGGTGAGCCGCTCGAAGTCCAGATTCGGACGAAAGACATGCATTTCATCGCCGAGTTCGGGATTGCGGCACACTGGGCGTATAAAGAAGGGAAGAACGTCTCGACGAACGGGTTCGATGAGAAGATTGCGCACCTTCGTGAGATTCTTGAGCTTCAAAAAGATACGACCGATGCCGAGGAATTCATGGAGTCGCTTAAAGTCGACTTCTTTAGTGATATGCTCTACGTCTTCACACCAAAAGGGGACGTATTCGAATTGCCGAAAGGCTCTGTCCCGATCGACTACGCCTACCGGATCCATACGGAGATCGGCCATCGGATGACAGGTGCGAAAGTGAACGGTCGGATGGTCCCGCTCGACTACAAACTCGAGACGGGTGACATCATTGAAATCATCACGTCGAAGCACAGTTATGGACCGAGTAAGGACTGGTTGAAACTCGCGGTTTCGAGTCAGGCCAAGAACAAGATTCGTCAATGGTTCAAACGTCAACAGCGTGAAGAGAACGTCGAGAAAGGGAAAGATCTCGTCGAAGCAGAAATCAAGAAGCTTGGTTTTGAACCGAAAGAGATTATCGATGAGCCGGCACTCAGTATCGTCGTCGAGAAGTTCAACTTCGGGAACGAGGAAGAGATGTATGCCGCTGTCGGTTACCAAGGCATCACGGCCGCTCAAGTCGCACATAAATTGACGGAGAAGCAGCGGAAAGAGCCGAAACTCGAACTTTCTGAAGCAATCAGCGAACTAAAAGTCAGTCAGGCACCGAAAAAGAAAACGACGGAAGCGGGCGTAACGGTCAAAGGAATCGACAATATGCTCGTCCGTATGAGCCGTTGCTGTAACCCGGTCCCGGGAGATGAAATCGTCGGATATATCACCCGTGGACGCGGGGTCTCGATTCACCGGAAAGACTGCTTGAACATCGTCAATGAACAACATCCGGAGCGTCTTCTTGACGTCGAATGGGAAGTCGGACAGGCGAAAGAGAAGAACTATAACGTCGATATCGAAATCACGGGATATGATCGTTCAGGTCTCTTGAACGACGTCCTACAAGCAGTATCGGCGACGAATACGAATATCGTGGCCGTCAGCGGTCGGGGCGACCAAAACAAACAAGCCCGCATCTCGATGACGATCTCGATTCCGAACGTGAATCACTTGCAGAAAGTCGTCGAGCGCATCAAACAAATCTCAGACGTGTATTCGGTAAGCCGAGTCATGATGACGTGACGAAAGGAAGAGGAACGTGCGTGTATTATTGCAACGAGTGAAAGAAGCATCGGTCACAGTCGAGGAAGAAGTCGTCGGGGCAATCAACGCCGGATACTTGCTTCTCGTCGGTGTGACACATGAAGATACTGAAGAAGAAGTGAACTGGCTCGCCGATAAGGTGACCGGACTTCGCGTCTTCGAGGACGATCAAGAAAAGATGAACTTATCGATTCAAGATGTGTCCGGTCAAATCTTGTCGGTCTCGCAATTCACATTGTATGGAGATACGATGAAAGGACGGCGACCTGCTTTTACAAAGGCCGCAAAACCGGACATGGCCGAGACGCTCTATGAAAAATTCAATGAGCGACTCCGGTCAAACGGGCTCGTCGTCGAGACGGGACGCTTCGGTGCGATGATGGACGTCGCACTCGTCAATGACGGCCCGGTCACACTCATGCTCGAAAAAAACGCTTGACAGATGCCGACTTGATTCGGCATCATGAAGCATATAGTCAAACACCTAAAACGCTTGACAGATGCCGACTTGATTCGGCATCATGAAGCATATAGTCAAACACCTATGATAAAGAAGAGTACGGTCAACCCACCAGCAAAGAGAGCGATGCCTTGGCTGAAAGCATCGACTGGATGATGACCCGAACGACACTTTGGAGGTGCTCCCTTGAAAATAAGTAGGGGGAGCCGTCTCATCGGGCGTTAACCGATTTCGAGTGGCAGAGTTTCAAGTAATGGCTCTGCAACGAGGGTGGTACCACGGGAAACTTACACAGGCTCTCGTCCCTTTGCGGACGAGGGCCTTTTTGTATTTTTTAAGGAGGGAAATGTGATGATGAAAGCACCACGCGGTACACAAGACCTGCTTCCGGGCACGGTCGAGACGTGGCAATATGTCGAGGAAAAACTTCGCGACATGAGCGCCCGTTACAACTATAAAGAGATCCGCACACCAATCTTTGAAACAACGAACCTGTTCACACGCAGTGTCGGGGAAACGACGGACATCGTACAAAAAGAGATGTTCACGCTCGTGAAGAAAGGGAAAGACGAGTACACACTTCGCCCAGAAGGAACGGCATCTGTCGTCCGTGCGTTCGTGACGAACAAACTGTTCGGAAATCCGGACCAACCGACGAAGCTCTACTACATGGGACCGATGTTCCGCTACGAGCGCCCACAAAAAGGCCGCTTCCGTCAGCTTCACCAATACGGTGTCGAAGCGATCGGCAGTAGCGATCCGGCCGTTGACGCTGAAGTCATCAGCCTCGCCTACTCGATCTACAAGTCGTTTGGGCTTCAGAAAATCAAAGTCGTCGTCAACTCGCTTGGGGACGCGGAAAGCCGCAACGCCCACCGCGATGCACTCATCCGTCACTTCGAGCCGGTGGCAGGCGAACTTTGCCAAGACTGTCAGTCACGTCTTTACAAGAACCCGCTTCGCATCTTGGATTGTAAGGTCGACCGCGATCACCCATCGATGAAGACAGCACCGTCAATCCTTGAGTATTTGAACGAAGAATCGAAAGCCTATTTCGACCAAGTGCTCGCACAACTCGATGCACTCGGCGTCGCCTACGAAGTCGACCCGACGCTCGTTCGTGGGCTCGATTATTACACGCACACGGCGTTTGAAATCATGTCCGAGGCAGAAGGGTTCGGAGCCATCACGACACTTTGTGGCGGTGGACGCTACAACGGTCTCGTACAAGATATCGGCGGACCGGACATGCCGGGAATCGGTTTCGGGATCGGGTTGGAGCGCCTCATCCTCGCATTGGAGAATGAAGGAGTCTTACCTGAACTCGAGACAGGTCTTGATGTCTTCATCGTTGCGCAAGGTGAGAAAGAAGTTGAACTAACGGCGACACGCCTCTTGCAACTCCTCCGCATGGAAGGGTTCAAGGCTGACCGTGATTACCAAGGACGCAAGTTCAAAGGACAATTCAAACAGGCGGACCGCCTGAAAGCCAAGTTCACAGTCATCTTAGGGGATGACGAAGTCGAGCGCGGGGCAGCGCCTGAAAGCCAAGTTCACAGTCATCTTAGGGGATGACGAAGTCGAGCGCGGGGCAGCCGCCTTGAAAGATATGACGACTGGTGAACAAGTCGACGTGCCACTCTCGGCCGTCGCAGACAAAATTCGTGAACTATCGGAAGGAGCAGGACAATGATCGGACGCACACATATGAACGGCCGCGTGACAGAGTCACTCATCGGCCAAGAAGTACAATTAAAAGGATGGGTACAAAAACGACGTGACCTAGGGGGACTCATCTTCATCGACCTTCGTGACCGCACAGGGATCGTCCAAGTCGTCGTACGCCCGGAAAACGAAGCAGTCCACCAACTCGCGGAAACGATTCGTAGCGAGTATGTCCTCGACGTGAAAGGAACGGTTCTCGAACGTGAGAACAAGAACCCGAACATGCCGACAGGAAACATCGAAGTCATCGCGTCTGAGATCAACATCTTGAACGCGGCGAAGATGACACCAATCCCAATCGGTGATGAAGCGGAAAACGTCTCAGAAGACCTTCGCCTCAAATATCGTTACCTCGACCTTCGTCGTCCAGCGCTTCAAGAGACGTTCCGTCTCCGCTCGAAGACGTCGAACACGATCCGTAACTTCTTGACGGAGCAAGAGTTCCTCGAAGTCGAAACGCCAATTTTGACGAAGTCGACACCAGAAGGCGCACGTGACTATCTCGTACCGAGCCGTGTCCACGGTGGTGAGTTTTACGCACTCCCGCAATCACCACAGCTCTTCAAACAGTTGCTCATGGTCGCAGGATTTGACCGTTACTTCCAAATCGCACGCTGCTTCCGTGACGAAGACCTTCGTGCAGACCGTCAGCCTGAGTTCACGCAAGTCGACATCGAGACGAGCTTCATGGACATCGAAGACTTGATGGCGATGATGGAATCAATGATGGGACAAGTCATGAAATCGACGCTCGGTCGTACGGATACACCGGCTAAGTTCGAGCGTATGACATACGCGGAAGCGATGCGCCGTTTCGGTTCAGATAAGCCGGACACACGTTTTGGCCTCGAACTCATCGACGTAGCTGACGCCGTGAAAGGTGCGGGCTTCAAAGTATTCGACGCCGCACTCGAATCAAACGGACAAGTCAAAGCGATCAATGTCAAAGGTGAGGCGGACAACTTCTCACGTAAAGACATCGACAAGCTTCAAGAGTTCACAGCGGTCTACGGTGCGAAAGGTCTCGCATGGCTCAAAGTGACAGCGGAAGGCTTGAACGGTCCGATCGCGAAGTTCTTCGACGAAACGTACGCACAGAAGTTGATCGAAGCGACGAATGCAGAAGCAGGAGACCTTCTCCTCTTCGTCGCATCGAAACCAACTGTCGTCGCAGACAGCCTTGGCGCACTCCGCGTCAAACTCGGACACGACCTCGGTCTCATCGACGAGTCGAAATTCAACTTCCTGTGGGTGACAGACTTCCCACTCGTGACGTTTGAAGAAGAAGACGGTCGTTTCTATGCGAACCACCACCCGTTCACGATGCCAAACCGTGAAGACCTTCACCTTCTCGAGACAGACCCGGCAAGCGTACGCGCCATCGCGTATGACCTCGTCTTGAACGGTTACGAGCTCGGCGGTGGTTCACAGCGTATTTACGAGCGTGACATCCAGGAGCGCATGTTCAAATTGCTCGGCTTCACGCAAGAAGAAGCAGTTGAACAGTTCGGATTCTTACTCGAAGCGTTCGAATACGGTACACCACCACACGCAGGGATCGCACTCGGTCTCGACCGTCTCGTCATGATTCTTGCTGGTCGTTCGAACCTTCGCGACACGATTGCCTTCCCGAAAACGGCTTCGGCAAGCGACTTGCTCACGCAAGCACCGAGCCCGGTTGCGGACGCGCAACTTGAAGAGTTGTCGATTCGTACGGCAGTAAAAGAGAAAAAATAATACGCTTAAACAGGATTCGTCATTCTCGGCGAATCCTGTTTTATATTTTTCTGACAACTTTGTATAAGGTTATGATACGATTATGGAATAAAATGTATTTTGAAAGTAGGGGAAATGTTGAAGCGAAATTAATAAGTTGGCATTAGGGGTATGTCTAGGGGTTGCAACGATGTTATCCGGGTGTACGGATGACACAAAAGCTGCACCAGAAGTGGAAGAGGTTGTTCAAAAGACGGAGTCGATGACAGAATCGACACCGGATGCACCAGCAACATCCGAACCGGAGGAAACATCGGAACCAGCCATCCGTTTACAAAGTGCGGGAGAGAGCGAATCAATTGGGGAAGTGGAATCGTATGACTTATCTCTATTCTTTGCAGATCAAGTACCGATGATCGCACCAGAGCACATCACAGGAAACCGAATCGTCTATACGGAGTTGATTGAAGAAAGCACCAGTCAAATAAGTGTATACGATACGCGGCGTAATACAAACAATCTTATTCATACGTCCTCCAAAACGATTGGGAATCTTGTCGGGATTCAAGATGAAGTATTTTGGGTTGAATATGCACAGGCTGAAGGGTATGTATATGAGTGGTCGGTTTTTACAATGTCGTTGGATGAACAAAAGCCTGAACAAATAGCGGAAGGGACTAGTCGGTTTGAGACGCCCGTTCCTTATGTAACAGCTTCAGATGATACCGTCACATGGGTCGATTATGAGGCGT
>NZ_JAPEHX010000027.1:0-37780 GCF_028823655.1 Exiguobacterium sp. B2(2022)
TGACGAAACCGACAATATTGAACATTATTAAACGAGCAAAATTGTACATAAAAAAGTTGACATTTATACCGCCACGGCTATCACCATTACGTCTCCGACCCCTCCATCTGTCAGAACTGCCCTCTCCTCGAGAAGTGCACGTCCAGCCGGACGCACCGAAGGGACATCACACGCCACGTCGATGAACATTACCGCGAGCAGGTGAACGAGAACCGCCTGTCCGCGTCTGGGAAATCCCTCTACCGACTGCGACCGCAGACCGTCGAGCGCTCGTTCGCCGATGGGAAAGAGCTCCATGGCCTCCGTTTCACCTTCTACAGGGGGACCGCGAAGGTCCAACGCGCCAATCTGGTGGCAGCCACCGCACAAAACATGAAGAAGCTGGCCAACCTGTTGGCCAGAAAGGACTGTCTACATAACATTTTTTCAATCTTTTGTCGGACAGAACGCCTCAAGCTCGTTGAACATAAAAAAAGACGAACCAGATCGCATCTTGCGATCTGGTTCGTCAACAGCCTGAGGCATCTCGCGCAATAAGCGAGATGCCTTTATGTATTAACGTCTCGTGAATCCACCATCCCCATGAAGATGTTGACCATTGACCCATGCCCCGTCGTTTCCCATTAAGAAAGCGACGAGACGAGCCGTATCTTCCGGCGTTCCTATCCGATTGTATGGGAACAATGGGAGCAGGTGCTGACGAAGTTCATCGCCAATCCATCCCGTATCTGTCGGGCCCGGATCAAGTGCATTCACGGAAATCCCATCCTTCCCTACTCCATTTGCGAGTGCAGGTGTAATCGCAATCAATGCTCCCTTTGTCGCAATATAAGCTAGGTTATTCGCATCGGCCCCACCCGATACTAAAAACAAAATGCGTCCGTCTTGATAACCCACTTGTTGATAACGTTCGACAAACGCAAAGGTTAGTCCGAGTACTCCTTCGTTGTTCACCATATAATGCTGTCTCAACACATCGGTCGTAAAGTTCTCGACGCTCACATGACGCTCATAGGTCGCGTTATGAATCAGTCTGCTCGGTACCCCTAGTTTGGCTTCAATTCGATCAAGTAGTCCAACTTCGTCACCCGATGCTAAATCATACGCCTCATGCCCCACACGAGCACCTTGTTCGGTCAACTCTTGAACGAATCGATCGATGAAGCCTCTCTCTTCCCCGACCCCTTCGGTCACGTCAAACGGACTCCAGTGTGTCAAATAGAGGTCGTGCCCCTCACGTGCGAGTTTTCGTGCAATGGCAGCCCCGATGCCTTGACTGCGACTGACTCCGGTAATAAGTGTAAGTGGTTTGTTCATCATGTCCTCCGATTCGATTTTTTATGTTGTTCAGTCATTTAGTGAATCGGTGCCATCATGATTCCCCTCTCTTTTGTTATTGATTTCATTATATACAATTTTACCCATAAATAACCTATATATTCGTAGTCTCTTCAGATATGATGAACGTATATGATTCATCACATCGGTATTTGGAGGCACTCATATGAAAAAGTTAATCATAACAACATTCTGTACACTGACTATAATTGCTGTCTTCTATGCCGCTTGGACAGATGAATCGTTTGTCACCCTTACCCAATCCGTTGACGTAAATCAATACGAATTGGAGCGCTATTTGACGACTGAAGTCATGTCCCCCAATTTCGGTGGGGACGTTTACGCAAGTTATCATATTCTCGGGACGAGTACGACTCGACAGGAAGTGTATGTATGAGCGCTTCTACAAGAATATTACCCTCATGATCAACAATTTGAACGAGGGACAGGCATGTCTATCCCAATCGTCTTACGCATTGATCAATCCACAGGGGGCTCACGAATAGTCGATCATCAGTTACCTCGCGATGGCTCCTATTATCCTAGCGATTTATATAACTTATTCCCATTACGCATTTCCATCAGCATCATGTATTATCCAACGAAGCTTGTCAACCGTTTACAACATCAACTTGAAGCAGAGTTAACCCTTCCTGTATCACATACATATTGAAAGGATGAATCTCATGAGCCTCATTCAGCAAATCAAACAAATCTACATACCTGTCAAAGAGTTAAACCGTGCCGTTCAATTCTATCGAGATACGCTTGAAATCCCTTTTCTCTTTCAAGCAGGAGAGCTAGCGTTCTTCGACTGCGGAGGTGTGAGACTCATGCTATCCCCTCCTGAAAATGAGGATTTTGCAAAAGCTAGTCCAATCCTCTACCTAAGTGTCGCATCCATTGATCATGCGTATTCGCAGTTCCATACTCGAGGGGTGACTTTCATCGATGAACCTCATCTCGTGGCGAAAATGGATACAACAGAAACGTGGATGAGTTTCTTCATAGATTCTGAAGACAACCTATTGGCCCTTCTAGCCGAAAAATCAATCTAACCTACACAAAAACAGGCGACCTCGTGCGGTCGCCTGTTCGTTTATTTCAATCGATCTAAGTTTTCGAGCATGATCCCTGTACCGTGCGCGACACTGAGCGTCGGCTCTTCAGCCATCATGACTGGGAGCATGACACGCTCGGCGACGAGTTGGTCGAGGCCGTGAAGGAGTGATCCCCCACCTGTCATGATGATACCACGGTCGATGATGTCAGCCGCGAGCTCCGGTGGTGTCTGTTCAAGGACACGCTTCGTCGCTTCGACGATCTCGTTCGCTGACTCCGCCATCGCTTCACGGAGTTCTTCCGACGTGATCGTCACTGTACGTGGCAATCCACGTACCATGTCACGTCCGCGAATGTCCATCGACTCGTTACGTCCACCTGGGAACACCGTCGCAATTTCTTTCTTGATTTGCTCAGCTGTCCGTTCCCCGATGATGAGTTTATGCTTCTCTTTGATGGCACGGAGAATATCCGTATCGAAACGGTCCCCTGCAATCTTGATTGTTTCACCGCAGACGATATCACCCATGGAGAGGATGGCGACATCTGTCGTCCCACCACCGATGTCGATGATCATGTGACCGACCGGCTTCCAGATGTCCATGCCCGAACCAACAGCTGCCGCCTTAGGTTCTACGGCGAGGAAGACTTCTTTCGCCCCTGCTTTTTCAGCAGCCTCACGAATTGCTTTCGCTTCGACTGGCGTCACGTTCGCAGGTGTACAAATCAACATGCGAATGCCTCCAAAGAAACCACGGACTTGAATTTTCTCGATGAAGTGACGGAGCATTTCTTCTGTGGTGGCGAAATCGGCGATGACTCCATCACGAAGAGGACGGATCGCCACGATATCACCAGGTGTACGACCAACCATCTCATACGCTTCTGAACCGACTGCTAGCACTTTCCCTGTAGAGCGTTTCATCGCAACGACTGAAGGCTCGTCTAAGACGATTCCTTTCCCTTTTACGTGAATGACAACGTTTGCTGTCCCTAAATCAATCCCGATATCTTTTGAAAACATGATGTATAGGTTCCTCCGTTCATTTCTTCATTGAAAAGAGCGAGAAGAGTCTCTCCTCGCTCTCGAATTCGTGCTCGTTTCTTAGTTCTGAACCATTTCATTCGTGACTTCGACAGTACCTTGAATGCGCTCGATGTCGGCACCGAGTGCTTGAAGTTTTTTGTGGAAGTCTACGTATCCACGGTCGATATGATATAAATCACCAACGCGTGTCTCTTCTTCTGCGATGAGACCCGCTAGAATAAGTGCTGCTCCGGCACGAAGATCTGTTGCAACGACCTCCGCTCCTTGAAGGCGAACGCCACCTTTGACGATTGCTGAACGTCCTTCAATCTTAATATCTGCATTCATGCGACGGAATTCTTCCACGTGCATGAAGCGATTCTCAAATACGGTTTCTGTAATCACGGATGTGCCGCCTGCTTTCAAGACGAGGGCCATCATTTGTGATTGCATGTCTGTTGGGAATCCAGGGTGTGGCATCGTTTTCACATCGACCGGCTTCAACTCGTCCGGCGCTGAGACGCGCATGCCTTCCGCTGTATCTTCGAAGTGTACACCCATCTCTTCCATTTTTGAAATAAGTGGACGAAGGTGTTCACGCTCTGCACCGATGACTTCGATATCACTTCCTGTAATTGCACCAGCGACTAGGAATGTCCCAGCTTCGATGCGGTCAGGAATGATTGAGTGTTCTGCACCACGGAGTGTTTCCACACCTTCGATGCGAATCGTTTCTGTACCGGCGCCACGTACATGTGCGCCCATTCCGTTCAAGAAGTTTGCAAGGTCTACGATTTCAGGCTCTTTCGCGACGTTCTCGATGATCGTTGTGCCTTCTGCAAGCACAGCTGCCATCATGATGTTCTCCGTCGCACCAACAGAAGGGAAGTCCAAGTAGATTTTTGCGCCTTGGAGACGACCTTCTACAGAAGCTTCCACGAATCCGTTGCCGATGACCGTCTTCGCACCCATCGCTTCGAATCCTTTTAAGTGGAGGTCAATTGGACGTGAGCCAATTGAGCAACCGCCCGGCATCGCGACACGCGCATGACCGAGACGAGCTAAAAGAGGTCCCATGACGAGGATTGAAGCCCGCATCTTCCGAACGTACTCGAGCGGTGCTTCATCTTTGATGTCGCCCGACGCATCGACAATGACTTCATTCTTCTCTTCATTGAACGACACCTCTGCACCGAGGTGACGAAGTACTTTATTAATCGTGTACACGTCCGCAAGACGTGGTACGTTTTGTAAGATTGACTTTCCTTCGCTAGCTAACAGAGTGGCAACCAATGTTTTGAGTACAGCGTTCTTTGCTCCCTCAACGCGCACAGTACCTGACAGTTTACGTCCTCCACGGACTACAATCAAATCCTTCATATCTCTCTTTGTCCTCCAACTTCATTGTTTTTTTATATAGTGCGTCGATATCCGATTTCGGATGTGATGATGTCGATTATTAGAATGGTTTGCAAAACGTGATGGATTCTTCATTCATAAATAAAAATCGTAATAAATAAATGCGAACGGAATGAAAAAGCATCATGTCAGACGAATTTATCCTACATGATAAACATATAGGAGTCGTTACAGCAGGATTACAGTTTGTTAAACATTCTGTGGCTACTGTATAGGTGCGAGCTCTTGTGCCAATCGGATATACTCCAAAAAGAACTGAGCAATCAACGAACCGAAGACGACTGCTACAAGAACGCGCAACACAGCTGCTTGCGGGCTCCTCACTTGATTAAGCAGACGACTGCTACAAGAACGCGCAACACAGCTGCTTGCGGGCTCCTCACTTGATTAAGCAACTTGTCCCATTTGACGGGTAAGAGTGCCCACCAAGCGACGTAAATCGCTATGACATAAATCGCTAGCGAAAATACGGTATTGATCATCGACGATTCCCCTCTTTTCTAAAATTCGTACCATTTTCAATCATATCATGTCATGTTAGAGAAAAAAAGACACAGTATCTCAAGCTTCGAGCGGTTTTAGACCATTCGACCAACTCACTTTCTCCACAAGCACACCAAAGGGACGTCATCCGCAGTAAGGCCTTACTACAGTAATTGACGCCCCTCACATATTTCAAACATTATTCACTCGATTCGTCAAGGCTACGTGACCAACGGATGGCTTCCACGTAGTATTGAGTCCAATCTGAATCTGTGTTATGAATAGGGATTGTCAATCGCTCATAGGCGATGACATCCTCGAGTAACATCCGTAATTCGTTCGGTTCTCCGAGAAGCGCCGCTTTCACGGGAGGCGCTACAGGCAGCTCTGCAATCAACGTCTGCATCGCCTCGTCCAGAATGACGTCGAGCGATGAGAAGATACCCGTGATGAACGCATCAAACGGAGAGGCACCACTGCTTGTATCCTCCGCAATCAGCTCCATCATCTTCCCACGAATGATACTTTGTTTAATTAATTCCTTGGATTCAGATGTCTGCATCTCGCGCAGCAACATCAAATAGGACCATCGCTTCATTTCATCGAGCCCGATTCGTGCAACGGCTTGTTCGATGGACTGAATCGTGTGACGACCTTTTTGATACACCGTATTGACGGAACGAAGCATTTTATACGATAAATCGACACTCCGTTCAATTTGCGCCGAAATGCGACGGAAACTCGGCTCTGGGCGATCCAGTTCTTTCAATACCTCAATGAGCGTATGACGCAGTGGATGGACTTCTGCCCCGTGTATAACAATCGGACGGCTAAAGAAATAGCCTTGGAACATCTTATACCCTAGCCGTTTCGCAATCTCGTACTCTGCCGGTGTCTCGATTTTTTCCGCTAAAAATTCGACCCGATGTCCAAGCGCATCGATTAACTTTTGCTGCTGTTCCACCGGTGTGGCTTGATAGTCGATTTTAATGATGTCGGCTAAGCCGATCAATGCCCGGTACTTCTCCTCAAACACGAAATCGTCAAGCGCAATCGTATACCCTTGGCGTCTAAGCGATCGTAGAGACTGCAACACTTTCTCAGTCGGCTCGACGTGTTCGAGCACTTCCACGACAAGAGATTGACGAGGCAGTAACGACGGTACCTCTCCTTCAATCAACGTCTGTGGAAAGTTGATAAACGCTCTCGTCCCTTCTGTCAATTCCCGAAAATTAAAGACGAGATAGGCGTTATGAATCACGTCAGCCGTTGCTAACGAATCATCGACGTTCTCAAACATATTGTTTTCGCTGCGGCGATACAACAGTTCGTAGCCGCAGACGCGTAATTTTTGGTCAAAAATCGGTTGTCGCGCAACGTAAACTTTCATTCCCTACTCCCCTTTACGTTCATTCCCACTTATATTATCGGTCATCCTCCATCTATTTTTTACTAGTTCCATGATTTAGGAGCGCGACAAAAGTCCTATCTTTTCATGTGAACACAAAAAAACTCCCACACTTTCGTGTGAGAGTCGTTGTTATTACTCTTTCATATCGCGAATGCTTAAGCGGTTGATCGCTTTTTTGAGCGCAAGTTCCGCACGACGGAATTCGAGTTCTGAGAGCTTCGTGTCTTGAAGACGACGCTCGGCCCGAACTTTCGCCGCAGAAGCGCGGTCATAGTCGATCTTATCCGCCATTTCGGCTGTTTCAGCTAAGATCGTCACCGTATCGGGACGAACTTCCATGAAAGTGCGTCCACCATCTTCGTGGCGCAGTTTGAGGACTGAGACGTCGAGTGGTGTCACCATCGGGATGTGCTTCGGTAAAATACCGAGCTCACCAGTGACCGATTTAGCGATGACCATTCGTGCGTCCCCTTCAAAAGCTGCACCATCCGGGGTGACGACGTTGACGTGAACAGTATTCATCGTCTAGTTTCCCCCTTCCGCGTAGGTCTTAGACCAACGTCTTCGCTTTTTCGATGACGTCTTCGATTGGACCAACGAGACGGAATGCATCTTCCGGAAGATCGTCATGTTTACCTTCGAGGATCTCTTTGAAGCCGCGTACTGTCTCTTTGACTGGCACGTACGAACCTTTTTGGCCCGTGAACTGCTCAGCCACGTGGAAGTTTTGTGATAAGAAGAACTGAATACGACGTGCACGGTGAACCGTGAGTTTGTCGTCTTCAGACAACTCGTCCATCCCGAGGATTGCGATGATGTCTTGAAGTTCTTTATAACGCTGAAGCGTCTGCTGAACGTTACGCGCGATTTCATAGTGCTCTTTCCCTACGATTTCAGGAGAGAGGGCACGTGAAGTCGATGCGAGTGGGTCAACGGCTGGGTAAATACCCATCTCCGAGAGACGACGCTCAAGGTTTGTTGTTGCATCAAGGTGGGCGAACGTTGTTGCTGGAGCCGGGTCCGTATAGTCATCGGCTGGTACATAAACCGCTTGAATCGAAGTTACCGATCCTTTTGCAGTCGATGTGATTCGCTCTTGAAGCATACCCATTTCCGTAGCAAGTGTCGGCTGGTAACCTACCGCCGATGGCATACGTCCGAGAAGGGCCGATACCTCAGAACCTGCTTGTGTGAAACGGAAGATGTTATCAACGAAGAGAAGAACGTCTTGTCCTTGCTCGTCACGGAAGTATTCCGCCATTGTCAAACCAGTCAAGGCAACACGGAGACGTGCACCAGGTGGTTCGTTCATCTGACCGAAGACCATCGCTGTTTGCTTGATAACGCCTGAGTCCGTCATCTCGTGGAACAAGTCATTTCCTTCACGTGTACGCTCACCGACTCCTGCAAATACAGAAATCCCGCTGTGCTCTTGCGCGATGTTGTTGATGAGTTCCTGGATGAGGACGGTTTTCCCTACACCGGCACCACCGAAGAGGCCGATTTTACCACCTTTGATGTATGGTGCGAGAAGGTCGACGACTTTGATCCCTGTTTCAAGGATTTCAACTTTCGTTGACAATTCGTCAAATGTTGGCGCTTGACGGTGAATCGGTGCACGAAGCACGTCAGCTGCCACTTCTTTATCATCGATCGGGTTACCGAGAACGTTGAAGACACGTCCAAGTGTCATTTCTCCAACTGGTACCGAAATCGGTGATCCTAAGTCAAGTACTTCCATACCGCGGCGAACGCCGTCAGTTGAGTCCATCGCAATCGTACGGACCGTGTCGTCACCAAGGTGAACAGCTACTTCAAGCGTCAAGTCGACACTAACATCGTCTGCTGTCGCTGCCACGTGTGTGACTTTGAGAGCGTTGTAGATGTTCGGTAAGTGGTTGTCGAACTTAACGTCGATAACTGGGCCCATGACTGCGACTACGCGGCCTTTCATGCCGTATTCGTTCATCGTGTTAGCCTCCTACAATCTAGAGAGCGTGCGCTTATTCAAGCGCCGACGCACCTCCGACAATCTCTGTGATTTCTTGTGTGATCGCTGCTTGACGCGCGCGGTTGAATTTGAGCTTGAGTCCGCGAATGAGTTCATCCGCGTTGTCTGTCGCACTCGACATCGCCGTCATCCGTGCTGCGTGTTCTGACACTTTCGCATCGAGCAATGCACCGTAGATGAGTCCTTCCGCATAACGTGGGAGGAGCGCCGCTAAGATCGTTTCTTCTTCTGGTTCGTATTCATACATCACATTGGATGCGGACTGTTCGATATCCCCGAGCGGGAGCAATTGTTGAATCTTCACTTCTTGGCTGATGACCGAGATGAACGAGTTGTAGCAGAGCTTCAATTCATCAATCTCGCTCTCGCTGAAGGCACCAACCGTCTGCTTGACGATTTCTGCGACTTCAACAAAAGTTGGTTGGTCGTTTAGCCCTGTCATCGCGCTATACACCGGAATGTTGCGTGACTTGAAGAACTGGACACCGACTTTTCCGATTACGTAAAGACGATACTCATCTGTTGATGTGTGCTTGTCTTTGAGTTCACGGTACACGTCACGCAAGACGCTGGCGTTGTATCCACCTGCGAGTCCGCGGTCTGACGTGATGACGATATAACCAGTCCGTTTGACAGGACGTACTTGAAGCATCGGGTGTGTCGCGCCTGATGTACCACCGGCGATCGACGAGATGACTTCTTGCAACTTGTCCATGTACGGCTTGAAGTTGGCGTTGTTCCCTTGGGCCCGGTTCAACTTCGATGCCGACACCATGTTCATCGCTTTCGTGATTTGCTTCGTGCTTTGGGTCGAGGTGATCCGCATCTGGATCTCACGTAATGATGCCATTTCGATTCACCACCTTAATAGACGCTCGTCACCGGATTAAACCGATGGCGAGAACGTCTTTTTGAATTCCGTAATTGCGTCGACCATTGCCTCGTCTGAAGGAAGGTTTCCTGTCTGACGGATTTCACGGCAGAGGTCTTTACGGTTTTGGTCGAGCCATGCGTTCATTTCTGTTTCGAAACGACGGATGTCTGTGACTGGGATGTCATCGAGATGACCTTTCGTGAGTGCGTAGATGATGATAACTTGCTTGTCTACAGAAAGCGGTGCGTTCAAGTCTTGTTTCAAGACTTCAACCGTACGCTGACCACGGTTCAACTTCGATTGTGTCGCTTTGTCGAGATCTGACCCGAACTGAGCGAACGCTTCGAGCTCACGGTAAGACGCGAGGTCAAGACGAAGTGTACCAGCAACTTTCTTCATCGCTTTCACCTGAGCCGAACCACCAACACGCGATACCGAGAGACCGGCGTTGATCGCTGGGCGTACCCCAGAGAAGAAGAGGTCCGACTGAAGGAAGATCTGACCGTCTGTGATCGAGATAACGTTTGTCGGGATATATGCTGAGATATCCGATGCTTGTGTCTCGATGAACGGAAGTGCTGTCAATGAACCGCCGCCGAGTTCGTCGTTCAACTTCGCTGCACGCTCAAGAAGGCGTGAGTGAAGGTAGAAGACATCCCCTGGGTAGGCTTCGCGGCCTGGAGGACGACGGAGAAGAAGCGAGAGCTCACGGTAAGCTGCCGCTTGTTTCGAGAGGTCATCATAGACGACGAGGACGTGTTGTCCACGGTCCATGAAGTACTCACCCATCGATACCCCAGCGAATGGCGCGAGGTAAAGAAGTGGTGCCGGCTGTGATGCCGATGCCGAAACGACGATTGTATAGTCGAGTGCGCCGTTTTGACGAAGCGTCTCTACTACGCCACGTACAGTCGATTCTTTCTGACCGATTGCAACGTAGATACAAATCATGTTCTCTTCTTTTTGGTTGATGATCGCATCGATGGCAACAGATGTTTTACCTGTTTGACGGTCACCGATGATGAGCTCACGCTGACCACGACCGATTGGAACGAGGGCGTCAATCGCCTTAATTCCTGTTTGAAGTGGTTCGTGAACCGATTTACGAGCCATAACGCCGTAAGCTTTACGCTCGATTGGGTTATAGTTGTCAGTCACGATTGGTCCAAGACCATCGATTGGTTGTCCGAGCGGGTTCACGACACGTCCGAGGAGTGCCTCACCGACTGGTACTTCCATGATGCGACCTGTACGTTTGACAGAGTCGCCTTCTTTAATGCCTTTGTAATCGCCAAGGATGATGATCCCGACGTTACCTTCTTCTAAGTTTTGCGCCAAGCCCATTACGCCGTTAGAGAACTCTACGAGTTCCCCCGCCATAACGTTATCGAGTCCGTGTGCACGAGCGATACCGTCACCTACTTGAATGACTGTACCTGTCTCGCTGACTTCGATTTCAGAACCGTACGAAGCGATTCGTTCTTTTAGCAGGGCGCTAATTTCTTCAGCTTTGATTGTCATTGAATTCACCCCTATTTCTTACGCATTCAACAATTCACGCTCGAGGCGTGTCAATTTCGTTTCGATCGTATCATCGTACGTCGTGTATCCGACTTGGACACGGAGTCCACCGATGACTTCTTCATCGACGACGTTCTTCAATTGGAGCGTCTTCCCGAGCTTCTGTCCGAAGACGAGTTCGACGTCTTTCAAGTCTGTTGCCGACAACGGGTAGGCGCTTGTGACAATACCTTCTGCAATCCCACGGTAGTCGTTGATGTAGTCGCGGACGTATCGTGGCAAAGCGCGAACCTCTGCCGCACGGTCGTTTTCGACCATGACGAGAAGTGTGTTCACGACAATCGCCGTCATATCACCAAAGCTGTCTTTTAAAAGCTGTGCAAGCTCGCTGTCACTGACTGCAGGATTCGTTAAGAGATCCATGAGTTCAGGAGTCGCGTGGAGCACTTCATCGAGCAGACGCACTTCCGCTTCGACTTGGTCGAGCGTGCCTTGTTCCCGTGCTAAGTCGAAGAGCGCTTTGGCATAGCGTTTTGCTAGTGATGCGTTCATCAGTTCGCACCTTTCGCTTTAGACAGGAAGTCTGTGACGAGGGCACGTTGTTTCGCTTCATCGCCTTTAAGGTCTGATTGAAGGACGTGGCGTGCTGCCGAAAGCGCCTGTGTGACGACTTCCGTTTGAAGGGATTGTTTCGCAAGCTCACGCTCACGCTCAATCGCTTTCTCTGCCTCGATTTTAATTTGTTCAGCTTCCAAACGCGCCTGCTCCACCAAGCGTGCTTGTTCTGCTTCTGCTTGTCGACGGCTTGAGTCGAGCATTTCTTTCGACTCTGTACGTGCTGCACTGAGTGCATCACGTTGTTCGACGACATAGTTTTCCGCATCTTTGCGGCTCTTTTCAGCGAGTTCAATCTCGTTCGCTACATACTCTTCACGCTGTCTCATCATTCCAAGGAGTGGTCCCCAAGCAAATTTCTTCAACAGGGCCAAGAGTACGAGGAATGTGAAAATTGTAAAGATCATATCCAGAATGCGGAGGCCTTCGCCGCCAGCACCAGCTGCAATCATCATCGTATCCATGCATACCCTCCTCTTGACTAAATAAGTGAGGGAGACGTGCTCCCTCTCATGCTATTCTCGTTAACTCGGAATCAAGAGTTGAGGAGAAGGAAACCGACAGCCACACCGATGATCGGGAGGGCCTCAACCAAACCGATACCGATGAACATTGTTTGACGAAGTTCGTTTTTGAGTTCTGGTTGACGTGCTTGTCCTTGTACTGTTCCGTATACGATCAAACCGTTACCGATACCAGCTGCGAGTGCTCCAAGACCGATAACAAGTGCTGTTGCGAGAAGATTAAGTTGTTCCATTGTGTATATTCCTCCTAAAAGTTAAGTAAATAAGTTGTTTGTAACGCTTTGGCGAGATGTCCGAATCAATGTTC
The DNA here is from genome assembly GCF_028823655.1 of Exiguobacterium sp. B2(2022). Lineage (NCBI taxonomy): Bacteria > Bacillati > Bacillota > Bacilli > Caryophanales > Exiguobacterium > Exiguobacterium sp. B2(2022). The sequence continues at coordinate 12,593 of NZ_JAPEHX010000027.1, forward strand.
GGCCGAAGCTTTGTGCCCGATGTACACCATTGCAAGCGTCAGGAAAATGTAGGATTGGATAACCCCGATAAAGATTGAGAAACCTTGCCATAGAATCATTGGGAAGACCGCAAAGATTGCGCCGAGCGGGTTAAGTGCTCCTTCGGCTGTAATCGCGAGTCCCAAGATGATGGTAATCATGATTTCACCGGCAAAAATGTTACCGTATAGACGCAAACCGAGCGTCAACGTGTTCGCAAACTCCTCGATCAATTTGATCGGAAGCAAGAACCAGACTGGTTTTACGAATTCCGCCGAATAGTGCTTGAATCCGTGTAGCTTCACCCCGTAGTAATGCGACATTGCAACGACGAGTGTCGACAACGCCAAGGTTACGTAAGGATCGGCCGTCGGTGAGTTGAACCACAGATAGTGTCCAGAAATGACGTTGAACGGTAGACCCATCAAGTTTGAGAAGAGAATGAACAAAATCAACGTCATCCCAAATCCGATAAAGCGTCCTCCTGTCTTCCAGTCCATCGCACTAGCGATGATTCCACGTACGAACTCCGCGAAGAATTCCATGAAGTTTTGTTTGCCAGTCGGCTTCATAGCCAAACGTCTTGTTCCCCAGATGGCGAATACGAAGACGAGTAACGCTGCTACTAGCACTGTAATGACGTTCGTCCAGCTCCCGTATAACGTATAGTCCCCAAAGTTCAGGGAATATGTGGGAAACTCATGACCCATTAATATTCACCTCTTTTCCTGCTGAGCTGGGCAAGTGTGAACTCGCCAAATTGTATGATGTGGCCGGCGATTAGACCAGTTACCACCGCGATGACGGACACCCGATCCTCATAGAGAAGACCGACTATCACTGCTAACGCACCGACCGCCATTCTTGAAACGGTCCCATGCGACTTTGGTCGACGTCCATGCTCGATGACGTCATACATGCGAATGACGCTTCGATTCTGCATATGTAGAATGATGAGACTTCCGACCCCACCGATGAACAACCCGAGAAATACGGCTTTATACATCGGGATGATGAATGCGCCGATGAGCAAAATCGCAAACCAGACGGTAAACCATTTCGTATAACGCTTCATCAGTTCTTTCTGTGCTTTTCTGTCTGCTTGAATCGTATTCATTCGTCCTCTCCTGTCAATAAACTCCGAAGGGTGAGAACTAGCGCCGTAATCCCGAACACGAGTCCGAGGATAATCGACACATTCCAACCAAACGTGCCCCAAAATTCACGTCTTTCGCCGTACTGTCCGACGAGATAACCGATGACGATCGGTCCAGCAAGTGCTGTCGAAATTTGTGAAGCGAGCGAGGCATAGGATAGGTAACGATTGTCTTTTTTCGCCATCCCGGTCCCCCTTTCACGCACGGTGCGCTTCTCTCTTCTTCACGGATTCACACTCGCGTGACCATCAAAAGTCACACAAGTTCAGAGTAATAGAAATGGCATAAGAAGTCAATGAATTTCACAATTATAAAAGCGCTTTAAATCAAGTCGTATCAATAGTTTTACGCACTTCATAAAGTAAACGATTGATGCACTTTTTAAAGAAAGTGTGAAGAAACGTTGAAATAAAAATGTTGACTTTATAACATTTCACAAACGGAATCAGATGAAGAATAGTTCAGTTATACCCCCACGTTTTGGAAATTTCAATCGGTAAACGTTTACGTTCACAAAGAGTTACGAAACGGTCGTTGACTTCATTTTGAAATCGTTTTCAACGTCCTGTTTCAGTATACCGAGGATGTTTTTGCCATGTCGAGCGATTTTGCCCATTTTTTTGTGAGGAATCTCATCGCTCTTTTTGGATGCATTTTTACGTGGTGTCTAAACGAAAGATTGCCGGATTCTATTTAAATAAGAAGAAACAGCATTCAAGTGTCTCGTGTTTTGATTTCTTCCCGTTCACTTTTGTGTCTATTTTGTGACATTCATAAATGACAAAAATTATTCGAGACGCATCATGAAAAAAAGCAGAAATCGCATCGACGATTCCTGCTTCATTCTTACTTCGTACCAAACAAACGGTCACCCGCATCCCCAAGTCCAGGAACGATATAACCGTGATCATTTAATTTTTCATCGAGTGCTGCGAGATAAATCTCAACATCCGGATGTTCTGCTTGCACACGTTCTACGCCTTCTGGTGCTGCACACAGACAAGCCAACTTGATTGACTTCGCTCCGTGTTTCTTAAGAGCCGCGATGGCATCAGCAGCCGAACCGCCCGTTGCGAGCATCGGGTCGACGACGATGAAGTCGCGTTCCGTCACGTCTGTCGGGAGCTTCAAGTAGTATTCGTGTGGCTCAAGTGTTTCCGGATCGCGATAGAGACCGATGTGACCGACTTTTACGTTCGGCATCATTTTGAGGAACCCATCCACCATACCAAGTCCTGCACGTAAAATAGGGACGATTCCCAATTTCTTGCCGGCAATCATCTTTTGAGTGGAAACAGAGACCGGTGTCTCAATTTCTACATCTGTTAGGGGTAGGCTGCGCGTGATTTCGTATGCCATAAGTGAAGAAACTTCGTCGACGAGTTCACGGAACTGCTTCGTCCCCGTCTCTACTTTTCGCATAATCGTCATTTTGTGCTGAATCAAAGGATGGTCATAAACATGTACTTTTCCCATCTTGCTTCACTCCTCTCTCATTCTCTCTCGAGCATTGTACCCTAACTCTGTTGAGATGGGTAGAGCCAACTTCTATTTTATCAGAGGTCAGACGCCCTGAATGTCAATTGACCTGGAAATAGTCGTTCGCAGGAAGTTCATATGACCGAGACGTCGTTTGGTCGACTAAATAGAATTCGGTTTCCGTCTTCCATACGTCAAACGACTGTTTCGTCAATTCTCTATATAAGTGTAATTGCCCCATGTTGACGGCATTCGTCGGCTTCTCACGCATTTGGACGTGAGACAATTCATCAAACAGTTCTTGGGTTTTTGGTCCGTCTAACCAGACCGTATCTCGGCTAGTTTCAAAGACAGCGAGTTGCATCTCCTCATCAGTTGGTCGTGACGACATCTTGTTCAGGACCGGTCGGCGGACGTGTCCCCAGATTTCAAGGACGGTACCGTACGTTTTCGAGAGCGCGAGTGAGGTCTGTTCAGACACGTCCTCCTCGATCGGTTGTTTCGAGAGGATGATTCGTTTCATCAGTTCTCGATGGTTTCCTTCGAGCGAGAGTTCTTCTTCTTTGGCGTCGACCTTCATGTACGGCGCTTCGTACATGCTCGGAAGAACGAGTTGTCTAAGCGAAGGGGTCTTCCCGATTTGTAGAGCGACTCGATTGTCTGCCCGCCTCGTCAAAAAGACATAGCCTTCGTTTTCTCCACTTTGAAACGGAAACAGTTTTGGTTCGACAATCGGATCAAGCGTACGGCCGTTCCGAATGGTCTCGAACGTCACGTAGATCGCACCCGTGTCCGGCGTCGTGTAACGGAATGCCGAATCCGCAATCACTGCTTCATGGGTATCGTTCATTTTAAACGTGCTCGTGATTTCTTCCATGTCCTCGACGCGATCAAACTCAATCGTCGAGACAACCTCTGACTCGACGAACCGTCCCTTGTCGAGTGCTTCAAATTCTGGAATTGGTTCGACCGCAAACGTTCGTTCCATCAATTGATTGCTGTTTGCACAAGTCAGATATCGCTCTTCCCCTGCGGCAAAATACTTTACGTTTTTATAGCCGAGTGCTTCATAAAGGGGATGATGGAATGTCACTTCCGCCACCTTTGCTCTCCGTTTCGGTAAGACATCGGTCGGACGCTTCTCGCAATATGTAAGCATCTTTTCTTTTGTTTGTTCGGTTAATGCCACCTCGGGCTCTTGTTCGACTCGATAAGATGACAAAGGACGTAATTCAATCGCGTTCAACGTCTCGGCACCACATCCACTCAACAAGATACAACTGAGTAAGATTCCCCAGTACGTCCGCATTGATGTTCCCCCTCATTCCCAATTAGGTGAAAACCACCTAAATTTTTCTTGTACATCATAACATATAACCTATTTTTGTGATGATTTCAGAATTATTACGTTTCTGATGGCTGTGTAGAAACTTTTGATTGGATAGATTTCTACAAAAAAACCAACCTCTTAAGAGATTGGTTCTTTCAAGCCTTCAATTAATCATTCTCGCGTTCATCTTCAGAAGAGTCATCTTGTGAGGAATCGTCCTGTGAAGAATCCCCTCGCTCATATTGGTCATCGTCGGATTCATTGTCCACTTCGATGACTGCTTGATCTCGATTCAATTCAAGTTTGACGCGATCTCCGACCCGAGGTGTGTCGTCATCGATTTCAGATCGTGCAGCGAGCGGATACGTCTTGTCTTTTCCATCGATGTTGATTGTGACTTCTTGATCTGTGAGTTTGACGAGCGTTCCAGTAAGGTATGCATCATCATCTCCGCTCTCACGGTCCACTTCTTTCACTTCATCATTTCGGTTCAATTCGAGTTTCACTCGGTCACCGACTTGCGGTGTATCGTCGTCAATCTCATGTGTTTGTGCTAAGCGGTACGTCGATTCTTTTCCATTGAAACTGATCGTGACATCTTCTTTTGTCAGACCGACAAGTGTCCCGTATAGTTCATAGTCATCTTCTACATTTGAAGATGATGAGTCGTCGGATGCGTTGACGCTTGAATCTTCTGCTGACGAAGAATCGTCCGCTGTTTCTTGCGATTTGTCGTCACTCGCTTGATTGATGGCTTGCGGGACGATGACCGTGTCCGTCTGATTCCCACTCACATAAAACCCAATTCCTACAATTGCCATGACGCCAAGTAAAGCTCCGATAATCCAGCCGATGCGTTTCATATTCATTTCCTCCTCGTAATGTGTTCTTCTTATTTTCATCATAAGCCTCGTGTGTGAGAGCGCATTTAAGGCTTCATTAGAAGTTGATGAGAAAATGCGAAATGTTCATCATCGAGTGAGGAAAAATACACTGCCGTCAGGATCATTCGATTCGCTTCCGATCGTCCAGCCGTTCACATCTGCGACTTCCTTCGCAATCGCAAGACCAAGTCCACTGCCGCTCCGGTCTCGTGCCTCATCCAATCGATAAAAGCGGTCGAACAGACGAGCTCTTACTTCATCTGATAAGACAGGTCCCCTGTCGCGCACTTCGATTCGATTGTCTGTCAGGTGAAGGCTTGTCTCTGTTGCATACTTCAAACTATTATCGATCAAGATGACGAGAATGCGTTGTAACGATTCACGATGGCCATACCAGCTACCGTTCGCATCGATGGGAAGGTGTACGCCGTGCGACCGTAAAAATCGTTCTGTTAACATGTCGCCAAGCTCAGCCAAATCAATGTCTTCTCGGTCGACCTCTTCAAGCGCAGCGAAGCGATTTAATTCTAGCATCGGTTCAATCAAATCGTTTCGCATCTGTCGCGACTCCGTCAAAATATGATCGATGGCCTCGGCACGGACACTCTCGTCCTCTTGTCCCCAGCGCTGCAATAATTTTGCGTAGCCTTCGATGACGGTCAGCGGTGTTTTTAGTTCATGTGAAACATCGGCAACGAAACGACGCTGTTGGTCCATCGTCCCTTCGACCCGTTCAATCATATGGTTGAATCCGTTCGAAAGGAGTGCCACTTCGTCCTTTCGGTCATCGACCTCAATCGTTTCTAATTTGCCCGATTCGGTAATCCGTTCCATCGTCTCCGTCAATCGCCGTAACGGCGACAGCCCTTGGCGTAAAATCCACCATGTACCGAGGAAGGTCAAAAGGACGGCTAGGAAAAACATGACGAGAAAAATTGTCGCCAACGCTTGAATCGTGTCACTCACCGCTCGGTCTTGAAACCCGAATGCCAGTCCATCTGTCGTTGCGACGACAAACCAGTCATCGATGAGTGCCGGTTCTCCGTAATTGATGGGAAACTCTGTTCCATTCGGCACTTCTCCACCGATGATTCCCCACTCCCCGTTTTCTTGACGCTCTAGAACAACACTGTCCTTGTGAAGGGACAACACGGCATCGCTGTTTCGGACGTCTTCTTCTAACAGGTTTAACGCTTGCAGCAACACGTCAAAACGTGAATCGACGATTTCTTGCCTCGCGACGAACCATGTCACGCCAAATGAGACGAGAAGAAGCAGCAACATGAACCCGGTCATCGCCCAGGCGATTTTTGTACGTAACATGCTCACTCACCACGCTTCAACATATACCCGACGCCACGGACGGTTTGAATCCAAGACCCGGTCAGTTTCTTTCGGACATAACGGACATATACGTCCACGACGTTCGTATCACCGAAGTAATCAAATCCCCACACATGTTCGACGAGTTGATCACGGGTCAAGACGCGCTCGGGGTTCTCTAAAAAGAAGACCAATAGATCAAACTCACGCCGCGTTAAATCGATTTTATTTCCCTCGCAATACACTTCATGTCGATTCACATCGACCTTGAGTGTCTCATAGGTCAGGACATGCTCGGAATGGTCCTGCCGAACGAGCTGGCGCATGCGCAAAAACGCCCGGATGCGAGCGAGCACTTCTTCGATTTCAAACGGTTTCGTGATGTAGTCATCGGCACCTAGGTCGAGTCCACTCACTTTGTCATAGCGGTCTCCCCGAGCCGTCACCATGAGAACGGGCAACAGTGGTCGTTCTTCTTTTAATCGACGGACCACCTCGAGTCCGCTCATTTGAGGCAACATGATATCGAGTAAGACGAGGTCGATCTCGTCGGCGACGGCCCGCTCTAAACCATTACGCCCATCTGTCGCCACAACGACTTCATACCCTGCATGCTTCAACTCTAGTTCCAGTAACCGTGCAATCTTCGAATCATCTTCTACGACCAGAATCGTCTGCATCCTGCTCACTCCTTTGAAAAAACGCCGAGCGGACCGCTCGACGTATTGGTATTCATTTCCCGAAATCAATCCTCAAAAAACAGACGGACGCCTTCCGGGATTGCCGATTCCACTTGTCGTTCGAAACGGTCTTCCCATCGGTCCCACGTTGCATCCACTTGCTCGATTTGCTGCTCGATGCCCGTTGCCGCGAGCGACAGTTGCGTGAGGCTTGATTGCCCCGGTGTCGTAAAGAACAAGAAACCGGCAAGTCCGATGCTCATCAGGCCGATTGCCAACAGACTAGTCCCAATTGTTTTCAGTAAACGTTTCATTCATACATCCCTCCTACTCGCATCATACGAGGTAAAAACGAGAAATCGAGGTGGAGTTCATTAGAATTTCATGAGAAAAGGCGCTGCTTGCGCAACACCTCACTCGTCGAGCACTGATTTCGCAATCGGCGCCCAATACGTTCCTTTCATTTCTGACACCGTCGTCAGCGTATCCCGATAAGCAGGATCGTCCGCTTTTTTCTCGGCGATCCCTTTCATCCATAGGACGTCTGCCTTGTACCCAGACTCAGGATAGGAATCGAGATAAGCCGCGTAATCCGCGATTTTCGCTTTGCCTAACTTGTTGTCGACAAGGAGTCGATAAAATCCAACCGCCTGTTCTTGACCTGCTTTCGCTTTTCCGTCGAGCAACTGTTCAGCTTGCTCGTACTGTTTGTCTTGTACGAGCGCTTCGACCTCCGCTAACGGCACGACATCAGTCGCTTGATCCGGCTTCTCTTCCGCCGAATCACTTGAATTTTCTTCTTGAGTTTGTAGCTGCTCATTTTCTTTCTCGAGTCGAGCGACTTCAGCTTCTAGTTCCTTCAAGCGCTCTGCCATCGCCTCTTCCTCGGTCACCGTCTCGACGACGACTTGACCGGTCTCGCTCGGCGGGACAATCGGAGGTTCGGTATCTGGCCAAAACACGAGCGCAGCGGCAGCAAGTCCCACGACGAGCGGAAGACCGAGCCATTTCTTATCAAACTTGAAGGCCTGTCGCCACTCGGCTAAATCTGAGTGCTGGATGACGGCCGGAGAAAACGAACGAAAGCGGCGCTTGGCCGCTTTTTTCCCGTTCGCCTTCACTTCTAGCGCAAGACCTAGTCGATGGAACGCAGCGGGCACTTTCATCCCGAGGAGCGGTACGATTCGTTCGCTCGCTTCTTCGTAATAGCCATGGTCGAGGAGCGTCGTGATGACCCCGAACTCACTGGCGACAAGACGGAAAGATGGGTCGTGTTCCCCCTTACGAGCCAACCATTCCGTCATATCGAACAATGGGAGTTCGGATAGCTCTCGTTCTGCGAGTGTCCGGATGTCCATTGACTCAGCCTCGTTCTGGGTAAAGTGGGAACTTCGCAGTTAACGTACGCACGTCTTGAAGTGCTTCTGCGAGTACCGACTCATCTTCATGTTGTTTGAGTACACGACCGATTAGGCGTGCCACTTCTTGCATATCGTCCTCTTTGAAGCCACGCGTCGTCATCGCTGCCGTACCGAGACGGATTCCGCTTGTGACGAACGGTGACGCTGGATCGAATGGGATCGTGTTTTTGTTAACCGTGATCCCTGCAGCGTCGAGCGCATGCTCCGCCGCTTTCCCTGTGATGTCGATTCCTTGAAGGTCGACGAGTAAGAGGTGGTTGTCCGTTCCGCCCGATACGATTCGGAGCCCCTCTTCTTCAAGACCAGCCGCAAGTGCCTGTGCATTGGCGATGACTTGACGTTGATACTCTTTGAATTCTGGTTGGAGTGCCTCTCCGAATGCGACTGCTTTCGCTGCGATGACGTGCATGAGCGGTCCACCTTGAATTCCTGGGAAGATGGATTTGTCGATTGCTTTCGCAAACTCTTCTTTACAAAGAATCATACCACCACGTGGTCCACGAAGTGTCTTGTGCGTCGTCGTCGTGACGAAATCCGCATGCTCGACCGGGTTCGGGTGAAGACCTGCTGCCACGAGGCCAGCGATGTGTGCCATATCGACCATGAGGTACGCATCGACACTGTCCGCAATCTCACGGAACTTCGCGAAGTCGATTGTACGTGGGTAAGCCGATGCTCCCGCGACAATCAATTTCGGTTTATGTTCTTTCGCGAGCGCTGCGACGACGTCATAGTCGATGTGTTCTGTCTCTTTGTCTACACCGTATTCGACGAAGTTATACTGCACTCCCGAGAAGTTGACCGGGCTACCGTGCGTCAAGTGACCACCGTGTGACAGGTTCATCCCGAGCACCGTGTCTCCTGCTTCAAGCACTGTGAAATAAACTGCCATGTTCGCTTGTGCACCAGAGTGTGGTTGTACGTTCGCATGTTCTGCACCGAACAATGCTTTCGCACGGTCACGCGCCAAGTTTTCAGCGACGTCGACAAATTCACAGCCGCCGTAGTAACGGCGTCCTGGATATCCTTCGGCATATTTGTTCGTCAATACGCCTCCTTGCGCTTCCATGACTGCTTCTGAAACAAAGTTTTCTGAAGCGATGAGTTCGATGTTGTCGCGTTGACGACCGAGCTCGTGTTGCATTGCCTCAAACAATTCTGCATCCTGCACTTTTAACTTCGTCGTGTTTACCATGTGAAGACCCCCTCTAAATGTCTAAAAATCAACACCCCCATCGTACCACACGCTTGTTTTTTTGGGTATCGCTATAATCTGACGAAAAGTTGGGTATCATTTAGAGAGAATGCAAAGGAGGTCACTTCATGATTGAGACAAAAGAAATCACGATCACACCGTTCGAACGCACCCGCACGGTTCGGGTATATACACCTGCCGACTATGAGACATCGGAAAAACGGTATCCCGTTCTCTATATGCATGACGGGCAAAACTGTTTCGCCGACGAAGAGGCAAGCTATAACATGAGCTGGCGCGTCGGTGAATATTTAGAGTTTCGCCGACGAAGAGGCAAGCTATAACATGAGCTGGCGCGTCGGTGAATATTTAGACGCCTCGAAACGTGACTTGATCGTCGTCGCCCTCGATAGCGCACCTGGGGAAAAACGACTCGATGAGTACGGACCATGGGAAAACCCATATATCGGGGACAGCCTGCTCGGACGAGACATCGTCCTCGGCGGAGAAGGATCGGCGTATATCGAATATATCGCTCAAGAATTAAAACCTAAAATCGATGCCGACTATCGGACTATTCCGCAAGAAACGGCGATGATGGGAAGCTCGATGGGTGGACTCATCTCGGTCTACGCAGCATGTGTGTATCCTGAAATTTTTAAACGCGTTGCTTCCTTATCATCTGCCTTCTGGTTCAATCAAACCGAGCTGGAGCAATTGATTGAGGCAAGTGACTTAAAAGGTGTAGAACGTCTCTATTTAGACGTCGGTGCCAAAGAAGTCGAAGAACCGATGGAGAACGGACCGACGAACGAGATGTACCGTGAATCGAGCGAACGGGTGTACAACCTGTTAAAAGACAAGGTCGAGCACATCCGTTTCGAAGTGATCGAAGAAGGCGTCCATAACGAACTTGCCTGGCGCGAACGTTTCCCGATGGTCGTGTCGTATTTATTCGGAGAAGAATTATAACCACAAAAAAGCATCGCATTCGGTCGAAAAACCTGAATGCGATGCTTGTTTCATTTGTTTGGATAGTGAGCCCTTGGTCCACCAATCAGTTTTGGTCTCGTGACCGCGAACGTGACGTACGCTTCGCCGAGATGTTTCGACGATAGTCGGACCGGGATAGCCACTGGTTTCAAATGCATCCCGATCAACGTCGAGCCGATATCGATTCCCGCATCCGCTTGAATCGATTCGACGACACATGGTTCCTCGAAGTTCGCATATGCCTTTTCCGACATCGCCCCACCCGCTGAACGGACAGGAACGACCGTCACCTCTGTGAGACCGAACTGTTTGAGCGTCCGTCGTTCCACGGTGAGAGCACGGTTGATATGCTCACACCCTTGAAACGCCAAATGGACATCCGTCTTCTCTTTCAATTCAAGGAAGGCTTCCATCAACTCTTCTGCGACATCGATGGACCCTGCCTTTCCAATCGTCTTCCCAAGCACTTCACTCGTGGAGCATCCGATGACGAGAATACGCTCATCATTCAACGGGAACCGTTCGTGAAGCTCCGTTAATAATCCGAGAAGTTCCGTCTTCATCGGGCTCACTTCGATTCGTATGCGCTCATCTTGTCGACACGGTTTGAGTGGCGTCCGCCTTCAAAGTCCGTATCGAGCCACGTCGCCACCAAATCGACCGCAAGGCCAGGTCCGATGACACGCTCGCCCATCGTCATGATGTTCGAGTCGTTATGCTGACGTGTCGCTTTCGCACTAAATGAGTCGTGAACGAGTGCCGCACGAATCCCTTTGACTTTGTTCGCTGCGATTCCAATTCCGATTCCTGTACCGCAAATCAAAATCCCACGATCGAATTCGCCTGCCGCGACAGCTTCTGCGACCGGAATGGCTACGTCTGGGTAGTCAATCGAGTCAGCCGAGTGCGTGCCAAAGTCTTTATACTCATGTCCGAGTTCCTCAAGCAATGCTACGATGTCTCTCTTTAAGTTGAATCCGCCGTGATCGGCGCCAATTGCAATTTTCATTCGTTCATTCCCCCGTCTTCTTTGGTAGGCGTCTCGGTGGTTTCGTCACCTTTGACCCATCATTCGTTAATTTTAGCACAAGTCGATTCACGAGTGGCTCGAGTTCGTTTCGCACTTGACGGTATACATTCATCGAACCGCCGAACGGGTCGTTGATGTCTCGCTCAAGCCCTGTCACGAATTCGTAGAGCGTGTACGTCCGCTCCGCCAAATCCGGGTATGTATCCCGAATTTGTTCACGGTGCGCACGTGTCATCGTCAAGATGATGTCCGCCCAATTTCCCAACACCTCATCGAACGTCTGGGTGACGTGATCGAGCTCAATCCCACGTTCTCTGAGAACTTGCAGTGCATTTTCAGAAGCATCGAATCCTTGCATTGTCCGTAGACCGGCTGAGCGAATATCAAACTCGTCCCCGGTCATTTTCGAACGGAGCAAGGCCATCGCCATCGGGCTTCGGCACGTGTTGCCACTACATATGAATAATACGCGTTTCATTGACATCGCGTGTCCTCCTCTATGTCTTTAGGCGTCTTGCGTCGGGTGAATGACCTTCCCTCCCGCCGCTTTATACAAGCGGTTATAAACGGCTAAGGCGACCCCGACCGGTTCAATCTTGTTCACATAAATCTCATCGACATCCGTTTCATCAAATCGACGAAGGGCATCGTATAAACGTTGCGCCGCCATTTCCATCGAAGTACCGAGGGAATAGGTGACATCAGCCATTGTCGGCTCTTCATCGAATACGAGTGCACCGATCCGCAACCCTGCTTGCTTCCGCTCCTCAATGACACGTTGTAAATCATCACGTGTACCATCGACTAAAAAGACGGGCGCCGTTGGGGCATAATGCGTGTATTTCATTCCCGGTGATCGTGGTGCGGCTTTGTCGTCACTCAAATTGGCATCTAAGGCGACCGGTCCGATGACAGCTTCGATTTCTTCTCGCGTCACGCCACCCGGTCGTAAAATCGTCACCGTTTCACCCGTACAATCGATGACGGTTGACTCGACGCCGATTCCAGTTGGTCCTCCATCGACAATCCCCGAAATCCGCCCGGCCAAATCGTCAGCCACATGTTGAGCGGTCGTTGGAGACGGACGCCCGGAACGGTTCGCACTTGGTGCCGCAAGTCCTAAGCCTGACTCGCGAATCAACTCAAGTGCCGCCGAATGATTCGGCATCCGAAGTCCGATGGAATCCAGTCCTGCGGTCACGAGCGATGAGGCTCGGCCGTTTGAAGGCAAGATGATCGTCAAAGCGCCTGGCCAAAACGCATCCATCAAGCGCTTGGCAACGGGAGGAATCGTATCGACAAACAGATTCGTTTGTTCGATTGAAGCGATATGGACGATGAGTGGGTTATCCGACGGACGCCCTTTCGCCTCAAAAATCTTGCGAATCGCCACATCATTCATGGCGTCCCCGGCGAGACCATAGACGGTTTCTGTCGGCATGGCGATGATTTCACCCGCTTGAAGAAGACGTACCCCCTCTTCAATCTCATTCGATTTAATCCATTTCGTTTCCATACGCAATCCCTTCCCTTACGGCATAGACGATACGGTCCTTGCCGTTTATATCTTTTAAAATACCCGTTTCTGCTTCAGGATAACGTTCAGACAGTAATGATTTCACATCTTGTCCTTGGTTATACCCGATTTCAAACGCAATCAATTGCCAATCGGCACGTAAGACGCGCACTGACTCTGAAATCAGTTGGCGATACATATCGAGCCCATCCGCTCCGCCAAAGAGTGCGAGATGCGGTTCATAACCAACAACCGTCTCATCTAATAGAACGTCTGCCTCAATATATGGTGGGTTCGAGACGAGAATTCGAATCGATTGATCGGCAATCGGGGCGAGCCCGTTCCCTTCAAAAAAGCGAACATTCGCACCGAGCGCTTCCGCATTCCGTTTCGCGACCGCAATCGCTTCCGGGGAAATATCGACCGTCTGTACCCGAACACCGAATTCTAAACTGAGCGTGATCGCAATCGCTCCGCTCCCTGTTCCGACATCCACGATCTCATCGTCTGCTATGTGACGAATTTGCCCGAGAAGCCAGTCAATCAACTCTTCTGTTTCCGGTCTCGGGATCAAGACGTCCCGATTCACTTCGAACAAGCGGCCATAAAACGGTGCCTGTCCGATCACGTGTTGTACGGGTTCTCCAGTCAATAGACGTTCGATTCCAGCTTCGAACCGTTCCGCTTCATCCGCGGATAGTTCATCCGACAATCGAACGAGGAGACCCGTTCGGTCGACATCGAGTACGTGCATGAGCCACCATTCGGCAGCCGCACGGTCACGCCCGGCCTCTTGAAGCCGCTCTTCTGTCTGCTTAAGTAGCGCAGCGACACGCATCATTCCGCATCCTCCATGAGACGTGCCTGTTCATCCATGATGAGGGCGTCAATGATGTCCTCGAGTTCACCCGCTAATACACGATCTAACTTTTGGAGTGTCAGTCCGATACGGTGATCGGTGACACGACTTTGTGGGAAGTTATACGTGCGAATCCGTTCAGAGCGGTCCCCTGTCCCGACAGCAGATTTCCGCTGTGCCGACAGTTCTTCCATATGCTCGCTTTGCATTTTGTCATATAGGCGTGCCCGAAGCACTTTCATCGCTTTGTCTTTGTTTTTATGCTGTGACTTCTCATCCTGACACGAGACGACGAGACCTGACGGGATGTGTGTCAAACGAACAGCAGACTGCGTCGTGTTAACAGACTGTCCCCCTGGACCTGACGAAGTGAACGTATCGACACGTACGTCTTTCATATCGATGTGCACCTCGACATCTTCCGCTTCAGGTAAGACGGCAACCGTCGCCGTAGACGTATGAATCCGTCCACCTGACTCCGTCGACGGGACACGTTGTACACGATGCGCGCCGTTTTCAAACTTGAGCTTCGAGTAAGCACCTGCCCCGTTGATCATGAACGTGACTTCTTTGAACCCACCGAGCTCCGTATAGTTCGCGTCAATCAGTTCAACTTTCCAGTTTTGCCGCTCGGCGAAGCGCGTGTACATCTTATAGAGGTCACCTGCAAAAAGGGCTGCTTCGTCTCCTCCTGCCGCACCCCGGACTTCGACGATGACGTTCTTATCATCGTTCGGGTCTTTCGGGAGCAACAAAATCCGCAACTTCGCTTCTAACTCTTTCACTTCCGGCTCCAAGAGGTTCATCTCTTCTTTAGCAAGCTCGCGCATGTCGGCGTCGAACGTTCGGTCTTCGAGCATTGCCTTCGCTTCTTTGAACGCCTCGCTCTTTTCTTTATATTGACGATACATCTGTACCGTCTCTTCTAACTGCGCCTGTTCTTTCGAATATTGTCTCAACTTCGTCGAGTCGCTGAGCACTTCTGGGTCGGCGAGCATTTCATTCAATTGCATATAGCGATCTTCTAATACACTTAAACGGTCAAACATGATGATCCGTCCTTTCTCCGTCAAATCAAACTCTATCTATTATAGCAAAAAAACGTCGATTCATCAGTCTACCACCGTATGGCGGACCGGATGTGGTTTATTCGGTACGTCATGGCAATGACGGCATCGCGGTTCGTACGACTCCGAAGCGCCGACCAAGATGACCGGATCTTCATAACGAGCCGGTTGTCCGTCAATCAAGCGTTGCGTCCGTGAAGCCGGTGCGCCACATGACAAGCAGATCGCTTGCAGTTTCGTCACAAACTCCGCACGCGACAACAGCTCAGGCATCATCGTGAACGGCTCACCCCGGAAGTCCATATCGAGTCCGGCACAGATGACGCGTTTGTCCTCGTTCGCGAGCTGTTCGATGACATCGACAATCCCTTCATCAAAGAACTGTACCTCATCAATCGCGATGACTTGCGTTTCTTCGCGCACGGCATCGTATAAGTCTTGGCTCGACGCGACGGGTACCGCCACGACCGAGTTGCCCGTATGTGAGACGACGTTCTCTTCATGATACCGGTCGTCGATTGCTGGTTTGAACACTTGGACCGGAATCTTTCCATAGTGAGCGCGGCGGACACGGCGAATCAATTCCTCCGACTTCCCTGAAAACATACTCCCACAAATCACTTCAATCCAACCGTATCGGTTCGTCACATGCATCATTGTTCTTCGCCCTCTCCATCGATAATCGCTTTCCGATTATACCTATCTTTCGAGTTGAGGAAAAGGGTTGACTTCTTCCAAATTCTCTTAGAAGCGAATCCGTCCTTTACTCGTCGGCTTTCGCTTCTTTTTGCACATCAATTAATTTCAATTTACGTGCGAGCGGACGAATCGTAAGACCGTGTAATGTTACGGAAATGAAGACGAGTCCGAGCGTGAGCGGCAACATTTGCTTCGCATCGTCAATCCCGAGATGCGCGACTTCTTCAGCAAAGAATCCAGCGACCGTCATCGCGACAATTCCGCGTGGTGCAATCCAGCCGATAAAGCCTCGCTCCGCTAGCGGCAACCCCCCACCGATTGTCGACAAGTAAATCGCCACCGGACGAACCAAGAAGAGAATCCCGGCGATCGTCAAGAGCAGCGGCCATTGGAAGATATTTAAGAGCTCTGCCCGAGAAAGCGACGCCGTCAATAAGATGAAGACAGACGAAATAAGCAAAATTGAAATGTCTTCTTTAAACGATTGCAGTTCTTCGATAATCTCTTCGTCCCGATGTTTCGTATTGGCCATCGTCATCCCCATCGCCGTCACGGCGAGAAGACCGACTTCGTGCATCATGAGTTCACTGAGTGAGAACAAGATGAGGACGGCCGTCAATGTGACCGAGGCACGCAGGTAACGAGGTACTTTCTCCGCGACAAACCATCCCATGAGGAGATGCCCGAACAAATACCCGAGTCCGATCCCGACAATACAAGCACCGGCAAACAAGAGCTGCATCCATAAGTCCATTCCTTCATATACGATGTATCCGAGTCGGACGACAAAGAGTCCGAGCAGTGCCCCGACCGGATCGACGATAATCCCTTCCCACTTCAAAATCGCCCCGACGCGATCTTTCAAGTGTGCTTGTCGTAATAGCGGGATGACGACGGTTGGTCCTGTCACGACGAAGAGTGCACCCATCGTCCACGCGACGACCCAATGCAATCCTCCGACGTGCTGGATGAGTAGCGACATTCCGACGAACGACAGCGCGACTCCGACCGTGACGATGCGGACGATTGACCGTCGGAATTGATTGATCTCGCTAAAGTGAAGCCCGAGACTTCCTTCGAATAAGATGATAGCGACCGCAAACGAAATGATGGGACTATATAAATCCCCTAGTAGTTCACGCGGATCAAACAGCCCAAGAATCGGACCTGCCAACACCCCGGCGAGTGTCATAATGATAATTGCCGGAATTTGATAACGCCATGCCAACCATTGTGACATGATGCCGACCCCGATTAACAAGCTGATACTGATGAGTATAAGTTCCATAACGGCCCCCTAACGACAGTCTTTTGTCTCTTTACCCGCGTCTATGTAACAAAAAACCGCCAAGGGCAATCCCTAGGCGGTGAGCATACAACTTTACGATTAACGTTGGTATTTCTTGTTGAAGCGCTCGATACGACCATCTGCAGATGCGAATTTCTGGCGACCTGTGTAGAACGGGTGCGAATCAGAAGATACATCGACACGGATGAGTGGGTACTCGTTTCCATCTTCCATCGTGATTGTCTCGTTAGAGTAACGAGTTGAACCAGTGATGAATTTGAATTCTGTCGTCGAGTCCATGAATACGACTTTACGGTATTCTGGGTGGATTCCTTGTTTCATTGCTTTTCAACTCCTTCGGCCCTAAGTATTCTTTCAACCTAGAGAAAGTTCACTAGAATATAATATCACCCTACTATAGGATTTACAAGTCTGTTTTCGTTTTTTTCACCGGTCGTCTTTTTTTCTTATCCGCCTCTAGCGCAGCGAAAAAGTCGAGGTTCGTTTTCGTCTCGCGGACACGGCGTAAGAAGTGTTCGACGAAGTCTGGAGACTCGTTCATCGTGCGGCGAATCGTCCATAGCGAGTCGAGTTCGTCCTTGCCGAGTAACAACTCTTCTTTCCGCGTCCCCGAACGACGAATATCGATTGCCGGGAAGATACGGCGTTCCGCCAATTTCCGATCCAGGTGGAGTTCCATGTTCCCCGTTCCTTTGAATTCCTCATAGATGACGTCATCCATTCGTGAACCGGTATCGACGAGTGCGGTCGCAAGAATCGTCAAGCTACCTCCGTCTTCGATATTTCGGGCTGCCCCGAAGAATTTTTTCGGTTTGTGGAACGCTGCCGGGTCAATCCCTCCAGAGAGCGTCCGTCCGCTCGGCGGAACGGATAGGTTATACGCACGCGTCAATCGTGTGATGGAATCAAGTAAGATGACCACGTCTTTCTTATGTTCCACGAGACGCATCGCCCGTTCGAGGACGAGTTCTGAAATGCGCGCATGGTTTTCCGGTGTCTCATCAAATGTCGAGAAGGCCACGTCCGCATCCGGTACAGAACGTTGGATGTCGGTCACTTCCTCTGGTCGCTCATCGATTAATAGAATGATCAATTCGACGTTCGGATGATTCGTCGTGATCGAGTTCGCAATCTCTTTTAAGAGCGAAGTTTTCCCCGCTTTCGGTGGCGCGACAACCAATCCACGTTGTCCGAATCCGACAGGGGCAATCATATCCATGACACGTACAGAAAGATGTTTCGGCTCTGTCTCAAGCACCATCTGTTGTTCCGGATAGATCGGCGTAAGTGCCGGGAAGTAATCGCGTGACCGCGTCGAGTCCGTCGACTCCCCGTTGACCGCCTCTACACTCAACAACCCTTGGAATCGTTCGTTCTCTTTCGGTTTGCGGACTTTCCCCGTCACGAGGTCCCCATTTCGGAGGTTGAAACGACGAATTTGTGAAGCAGCGATGTAAATGTCTTCTGAAGATTGAGAGTAATTGATTGGTCGGAGGAAGCCAAATCCGCCGTCATTTTGCGACTGAGGATTCGGTGGAATGATTTCTAGAATACCTTCGAGGAAGTATAAATCTTTTGATTCGGCCTGAGATTTCAAAATCCGGAACATGAGCTCACGTTTCCGTGCTTCTCGGAAGTTTGGAACTTTGACTTCTTTGGCGATCTCATATAATTCTTTTAACGTCTTCGTCTCGAGTTCACGAAGCGTGTAATTTTTTGTCGGTTCTGTCTGTTGACTCATTCAAGTCACCTATCTTTCTACATTTCATTACAAGAAGTATTCAACTTGATTATTTTTGTTCTGTCATCATCTAATCACATTTTCTCCGTGTCGTCACCGTGCAAAAATCACCTTTTGTCTAACGGTTTCCCTCTTGTGCAAATCCTTACACAATAATAGATGGTTTTGTAACAAAATAAGTACTATATCCACATATTGTTTCATTTCTGTTACAAGAAAACACTTTTTTGACTTGTGATTGAAAAATGCCATCGGTCTTGCGCATGATATAGTTTATTTGCACAGGAAACCGGGTAATACTCGCAACTTGTGCTCAACTATTAAAATATTACTCGATTTTGTCATATAATAACGATTTGATTTTAAAAACGGAGGGAATTACACAATGTTAAAGCGTATTGCATCTATCGTCGTCGCTGCTACTGTTGCTTTCTCGGGTCTCATGTTCTCAACTGGTGAACAAGCAGAAGCCGCTACCGGCACGTTCGCTTACTCGAAAGTCAACGGCTTGAACATCCGCACTGCCCCGTCACTTACGTCATCGAAAGTTGTCGCGAAGATGGATAAAGGTCAACGCTATACATACCTTGGTAAATCCGGTTCGTTTTATAAGATCAACTACAAAGGTACACACCGTTACATCTCAGCTTCTTCAACGTACACGTACTTGAAGCCGAGAACATCAACTTCAACAACGACGACAGTTTCAACGTCATCGTCAAGCACACGTGCGAAACTCGTTGCTGAATCGAAAAAGTACCTCGGTACACCTTACCGTTACGGTGGAACAACGACTGCTGGATTTGACTGCTCAGGCTATACTGGACATGTTTACAAAAAAGCAATCGGCAAAACACTCCCACGTTCTTCACGTCAGCAATATTCAAGCGCGAAGAAAATTTCGAAGTCATCGATTCAAGCTGGCGACCTCGTCTTCTTCTCACACTCAGGTGGGACGATTCACCACGTCGGGATGGCGCTTAGCAAAACACAAATGATCAACTCAGAAACAGGCGGCGTGAAATACGCGAGCTTCACTTCTGGATACTGGGCACCACGTTACGTTGGCGCTGGATCATACCTTTAATACAACATCACGACTCGGTTCATTGGAACCGAGTCGTTTTTTATTTAGTTACATGTTCCATCACATCCTGAGAATCCTTTAGTACCGAGCTCGTTTTTTATTTAGTTACATGTTCCATCACATCCTGAGAATCCTTTAGTACCGAGAACGTCCCATCCGTCTCTAACACAACCGCCTCAACTTGTTCTAAAGGAGTTCCACTCGCACGAATCGCTTGAATGACTTCCATTTCTAATATTCGTTCTTTCTTTAAATATTCTTGCAAATAATTCCCTCTATAAAACAGTAACGTCGGTTCCGATTTAATCATTCGATTTACCATTGTAAATCGTCTGGACAATTTCGCCAACATATACTGTAAGATGACTAGCGTTCCAAATGCCGTTAACCCTGCAAGCAATGACGTTTGTTGACTCGTTAACGTAGTCGCTAATATAGAACCCATCGCCACCGTCACGATAAAATCAAATGCATTCATTTTAGCTAACGTTCGTTTACCAGAAATACGCAACATCAAAATAATTGATATATACGCACCCACCCCTGTCAAAACAATCCGAATCATCGTCGAAAGTTCTTGCATCCAACTCCTCCCTTATTTTTGTTTTAGTGCCCCTCTCGCATTCGTCGCCGCAAAGACGATCATGAGCACACTCATCGTACCAGCGACCGCAAGTCCTGCCGATAGAGCCCCCCAGTCAATCTCCGGTTGGGTCAATACGGCCCGCATCCCTTCAAAAATGTACGTGGTCGGATTAAATGTCGCCGCGACTTTCAGCCACTCCGCCTCAATCAATTCTTTCGGAACGAACGTCGTCGATAAGAAAATGAGAGGGAAGAACAAAAGCGTACCTGCCTGCGCCGCTTGTGCATTCCGTGTTTTTAGCGCTACACCAACGGAATAGCCCGCAAATCCAAGACCAAACCCGATGGCGAGAAGTACGGTAAAGAAGAATCCGACCGCCCCGACAGGAATCGTGAGCCCGAGAAGAAACGCGACCGCAAAGATGAGTAGCGTTTGAACAAGCAGTTGCAACATTCCAGCAATCATTGGTCCGAGCACGATTGCTGTCCGGGTCGCGGGAGTCAATAATAACCTCGCAAAATACCCACTCTCGATATCACGGACAAGGGCTTGTCCCGTCCCCCCTGCTCCACCGACCGCACCCGAAACGATCGATACGGGTAAGATGAAGTTCAAGTAGTCGCTTCCTTCAAACTGAGGAAGGGACGCCACGCTCGATAGTCCGCTCGTATACACGAGTAAAAAGAAGACAGAGATGATCAAGTTCGGGATAAATGAAAACGGATTTCGGATTGTCGTCACTAAACTCCGTTTCGTGAATAACCACGTCTCAGTCCACACGAAGCTCGCCTCCTTCATAAGATTCGCCCGTCACTTGTAAGAACACGTCATCAAGCGACGGTTGTTTCACCGTCAAACGCTCAGGTTGTAGTCCTTGTTCGTCTAACGCCCGAACGATTTCGGTCAATGTCACACCACGCAGTTCGAACGATACATGGTTCCCGTTCGCTGTGGTCTGAAAGAGCGTGGCGGCAGTCGTCGCGTCTGACTCGTTCGAGAAATCCATCGCAATCGTCTCACCACCGACGAGTTGTTTCAGCTCCTCAGCCGTTCCTTCACTGACAATCTTCCCGTGATTGATGATGGCAATTCGGTCCGCTAGTTCATCTGCTTCTTCTAAGTACTGGGTCGTCAAAAAAATCGTCGTCCCAAACTCTTGATTCAGTCGCCGCACTTCATTCCATATCTCAATCCGACTCGCCGGGTCGAGACCCGTCGTCGGCTCATCTAAAAACAAGACGGTCGGGCGATGGACGAGCGTAAGGGCCAAGTCGAGACGTCGTCGCATCCCCCCTGAATACGTGCCACTCCGTCGATCTGCGGCATCTGTCAGGGAGACGACTTCTAATAATTCATCGGCACGACGGCGCGCTTCCTCGTTTGACATCTTAAACAATCGTCCTTGCAAGACGAGTAGCTCACGCCCCGTCAGCACTTTATCGATTCCGGTTTCTTGTAAAGCGACCCCGATCGACAGGCGGACGTCTTTTTCTTGTTTGACGACATCGAATCCGTTTACCCGTGCCACTCCGGACGTCGGACGCACGAGCGTCGTCAACATTTGCACCGTCGTCGATTTACCAGCGCCGTTCGGTCCTAAAAATGCAAAAATCTCTCCTTCTTTCACGGAGAACGAAACATCGTTCACCGCCGGAACATCTTTGAATGTCTTCACGAGTCCTTCCACTTCAATCATCCTCCCCACCTCCTGACTATCCATTCCCGTTTTCATACGATTTCATCACAAAAAAGTACTTACACATCCGCGACTCCATGTTATTCGGGTTTCATGACCATTTTCGGTTTCTTCGTGAGGGAGTGGTTCCCTTCTACAAAGCGTACGGTACCAGACTTGGCACGCATGACAACGGAATGCGTTTGTCCACCTTGCGATGTGAATTGGACGCCACGTAACAATTCACCGTCCGTCACACCTGTCGCCGCAAAGATACAATCCTCGCCTTTTACCAAGTCATTAAGTAGAAGGATTCGATCCGTATCTTCGATGCCCATGTCATGGCAACGTTGTTTTTGTGCCTCGTCTTCTGGGAGCAAGCGTCCTTGGAAGTCTCCACCGAGACACTTCATCGCGACAGCGGCGATGACGCCTTCCGGTGCCCCACCTGAACCGAGTAGCAAATCGACACCTGTTTTCGGGAAGGCCGTGTTGATCGCTGCGGCGACATCCCCGTCTGGAATCAGCTTGATTCGCGCTCCAGTCGCCCGGACCCGCTGAATGATTTCTTCATGTCGGTCCCGATGTAAGATTGTCACGACGACGTCTTCCACGTTTTTCTTCTTCGCTTTCGCCACAATCTCGATGTTCTCTTCAATCGAGTTGTCGAGACTGACGAGACCGGCAGCTTCCGGTCCGACCGCGATTTTTTCCATGTACATGTCCGGTGCGTGAAGGAGGTCTCCCGCATCGGCGACTGCGAGAACAGCGAGCGCCCCCCACGTACCGGTTGCCACGATGTTCGTCCCTTCTAACGGGTCGACTGCGACATCGAGACGTGAACCATAGCCGTTCCCGACCTTTTCTCCGATATAGAGCATCGGGGCCTCATCCATTTCGCCTTCTCCGATCACGACAATCCCCTTCATCGGAATCGTATCAAAGACGTCACGCATCGCCGTCGTCGCTGCATCATCTGCCTCGACCTTTAAACCGCGACCCATCCAACGGGCTGAAGCAAGTGCTGCTGCTTCTGTGACCCGGACCAGTTCCATCGATAAACTTCGTTCCACCCGAAATCTCCCCTTTATGCCTCGGTGTGATCTTCCACCCAAACGAGCGCACCGAGTTGTTTTAATTTGCCGACAAAGTCGACGTATGAATCATTCAACCGTTCTGCATGAAGTAACGTCGATTCTCCAGACGCCTGAAGTGCTGATAAAACGAGTGCCGCGGCACTTCGCGCATCTGTACATTCCATTTCTGCGTTCGCGAGTTGATTTCCTCCGCGAATCACAGCTGACGCATCTTCTAGCGTGATTTGCGCGTTCATTCGGCGCATCTCGGCGATATGCCGGAATCGTTGGGAATACAATTTGTCCGTGACAACGCTCGTCCCGTCTGCCTTCAACAAAGCCGCTGACATGATCGGCTGCAAGTCACTCGGATATCCTGAATAGTGGAACACGCGAATGTCTGTCGGCAAAGATTGATTGGCGGTAACCGTCACCGACTCCTCGCCAACTTTCACTTCCGCACCATAATCCAATAGTTTTTGGATGACCCCTTCTAAGTGCGTCGGAATGACCGGTTGCACGGTCACACTACCCGACACCGCGCCGAACATCATGAACGTGCCTGCCTCGAGGCGATCGGGGATTAACGTATGCGTACACCCATGCAAACGTTCGACTCCTTTAATACGAATCTCATCGGTACCCGCTCCACTCACGTGTGCGCCCATCGATGTGAGCATCGTTGCCACATCGACGACTTCAGGGTCACATGCCGCATTCTCGATGACCGTCGTGCCTTTCGCCAAGACCGCCGCAAGCATCGCACTCACAGTTGCCCCGAACGACCGTAAGTCCAAATAAATTCGATTCCCGACGAGTTCTTCGACCCGGACATGATAAAGTCCAGATTCATTTTCGACATGAATGCCAAGACGCTCCAACGCTTTCAAGTGTAAATCAATCGGTCGTGGACCAATCGCATATCCTCCGGGTAGCCCGACCGCCCCTTTTCCGAATCGAGCGGCGAAGACACCGAGTAAATAGACAGCGGCACGGACTTTCCGCGTCTCGGAGCCGAGAAGAGGCATGGCGACAGCTTCATTCGAATGAATGGTCATCCGTTCGCCCTCACGTTCGACCCGAACCCCTAGCTCTCTCAACAAGTTGACCATCACTTCTACATCCTCAATCATCGGGACGTTTTCAATCGTCACCGACTCTTCTGTGAGAAGTGCAGCCACAAGGCAAGGGAGAGCGCTTTGTTTCGCCCCGCTAATCTCAACGATTCCTTCTAATTTTTGCTGCCCAACGATATGGAGAATTTCCACGCTGATCAAAACCTTTCTACGACGGACTTATTTGGATTGAGCGTTGTTCCAATCCGCTAAAAACTGCTCAATGCCTTTGTCTGTGAGCGGATGTTTCATCATCTGTTCGATGACTTTGTAAGGGACTGTCGCAATATCAGCCCCGAGGAGTGCGGCTTTCGTCGCATGAACCGGGTGACGTACAGAGGCCGCAATGATTTCTGTCTCGATGCCATGAATTGCAAAAATGTTGGCAATCGTCTCGACGAGGTCGAGTCCATCTTGACCGATGTCATCCAAACGTCCAATGAATGGAGAAACATATGAAGCACCGGCACGTGCCGCGAGTAACGCTTGGTTCGCGTTAAAGATGAGCGTCACGTTCGTTTTGATTCCGAGCTCTTTAAACTGCTTGACCGCTTCCATCCCCGCTGGTGTCATCGGTACCTTTACCGTAATATTCGGCGCGATGGCAGCAAGTTCCTTTCCTTCTTCCACCATACCCTTTGCATCAAGTGCAATAACTTCCGCGCTGACTGAGAGATCCCCGACGATCTCACAGATTTCACGAAGTCTTGTATGGAAGTCGACACCTTCTTTCGCGACGAGCGACGGATTCGTCGTCACGCCTCCGATGACGCCCATCTGATGAGCTTGTTTGATGTCTTGCACATTTGCTGTGTCAATGAAAAAACGCATATGTGTCTCCTCCTCAATTTGTGATCGCTTACAATCTCTATTATGAGGAAAGAACAGGTGAATTACTACACCCTTTGTCAGATTCAGAGCCTGATGTCAGTCGAACATACAAAAAG
>NZ_JAPEHX010000028.1:0-37920 GCF_028823655.1 Exiguobacterium sp. B2(2022)
ACAGCTGCTCGATCAGTTCCATGCCTATACCGAGCAACAAAAGAAGATTAAAAAGATGAAAGAAACGATTCGGCAGTTACGGCAATGGGCCAACGAAGGCAATCCACCGAATGAAAAGTTCTATCGTCGCGCCAAATCGATGGAAAAGGCTCTCGAACGAATCGAGCGGATCAAGAAACCACAACTCGAAGCCGACCAACCGAACATCCACTTCACGACGAACGGACGAACGGGACGTGACGTCTTCGAAGTGAGTGACGTGACACTCGCCTATGATCGTCCTCTATTTGAAGACGTGCATTTTTACACGGGGCACGGGGAACGCGTCGCCATTGTCGGACCGAACGGGAGCGGAAAGTCTTCGTTGTTAAAGATGTTGCTCGGTCAAGTCGTGCCGCAAGCCGGAACTATAAGGCGTGCCGACCAAGCCAAAATCGGTTATTTATCGCAACACATCACGTTCGACGAATCACATCGCTTAATCGAGGCGTTTCGGGACCGAATCGCGGTCGATGAAGGAAAAGCGAGACATCTCCTTGCCCAGTTTTTATTCTATGGTCCGAGCGTATTCAAACCTGTCTCAAATTTGAGCGGTGGTGAGAAGATGCGCCTCATGCTCGCAATCCTCGTCCATGAAGAAATCAATGTCCTCGTCTTAGACGAGCCGACGAACCACCTTGATATCGAATCGAGAGAGGCACTTGAAGAAGCGCTCGAACGTTTCCCTGGAACGGTCGTTACCGTCTCCCATGACCGCTACTTCTTGAATAAATTGTTCCCCATCACGTATTGGCTCGACGGGACGATGACGCGGTTTGAAGGTAATGTCGCTTATGCCCTCGACAAACGTGGACAGGAATCGAAAGAGGAACCTAAAACAGAACACGTTAAGCCATCGAAATCGACGAAGCAGACGATATCCACTCCGTCTATGATTGATGAGGAAGCCCACCTGACCAAATTAGAATCCGAACATCAGGCACTGCTCCAACAGATGAATGAATTGGATGACCTTGATGAATTGATGGCGCTACAACGACAAGTCGATGCACTACAAAAAGAAATTGATGATGTGATGACCCGTTTACTCGAATCCTTATAAAGAGAAGCGGCACCCCATCAAGGGCGCCGCTTCTTTTGCTCAAATCGAGTCTGTATGAGATAGCCGATGACCGCGATGGCCATCAACCCAATTGGGAGTATGCGGTAAAGACCTTCCATCGTTCCCGTGGTCAAAAGAATCATTCCACTCAGGAACGTCCCAAACCAATATAGCTTTGGCATATGATCCCTCCATCAGTTGCATTCATCCAATAGGATACCACAAGAAAAGCGCCCTCACTCGGCGCTTTTCTTGATTCTCTAGTCCCCGGACTTTCATCCAACCAAGCCCCGCTCGATTGACCGTCCCATCTATGATTTGGTTCGACTAGAGATGTCCAAGCCAGCGTGACGCATCATTCGAATCGGTTCATTGTCGATTGGCTCACTAGTCGTCTTCCATCAAACGAAATGAAATCGAACAGGTGACTCGTAGACAGTTTTGATTGAATGGGCACGACAGGACTTGGCACCTATGATGTCCACTTCTGGCGCGGATCATGTGGAATTCCTTATACAAACAGTCTGTCTGGTATGCTTGCTCGGATGGCAAGCAGAGGCCGACGCATCATCGTTTGGAATACACGATTCACGTTCACATGGACTTTCCCATCCGCCTTCTGCCATCAGCTACAGGTGACGAAAGTGCCTACCCGTTCCCCGACTCATTTCAGAAAGTGAATGGTTACATGTATACAATATCCGTTTTAAGCGAGATTCAATCCTCGTTCACGATTTCTCCATAATCCGATTCATACATAATGCGTCAGCGCGTAAGCGACCCCGTCCTCTTCCACATCTTTTGTAATATGCGTGCTCAAATCTTTTAGCGGGTCCACAGCATTCCCCATCGCAATCCTCGTCTCTGCCACTTCAAACATCGACACGTCATTCAAATTGTCTCCAATGGCAACGACATCACCCATTGGAATCTGATAATGCTCTGCTAGCTGTTTTAGCGCCGCTCCTTTACTCGCATGAGGATGTCCAATCTCAATTTTCGTCCAACCCGCTGTCGTGATCAAAATGTCGTTCCGTGGTTCATAAACTTTGCGCAAGCGGTGTAGCTTTCGGCGATCGAACGAGTAGACAAATACCTTGTACACTTCATCTCGTGCAAAGTCGATGTCTTCCATCGAGTCCATGTACGTCAGACCAAATTGTTCATTTTGAATTTCAATCTCACGTTCTGCCCATTCACGACTAAATGATTGATCGTGCGGCAATACTTCATCGAGTTCCCGCTTCAGTAAATCACTTCCCGAACGGAGCACCTTCACGCCTGCATTCGTATAAAATTCAACGTACGCATCGCCCGCTTTCGCAATCTCCCATAGCTCATCTACAACTGCTTGGTCCATCGCATGATAGTAAATTCGCTCGTTCTCATAAAACCCGATCGCTCCGTTACCTGACAAAATCGGACAGACGAGGTCACTCCGCTTCAACAACTCCTCGATATCATGGATGGAGCGTCCTGAACAAATGGCGACGATATCACCATTTTCTTGTCGACGACGAATCGCCTCCTGGTTCGCCTCTGTAATCACACCCGTGCGCGATAACAACGTCCCGTCTAAATCGATCGCAATCAATTTCATAGTATTCCCTCCTCTTTAGCTCTTTTCCCGATTCAAGTATGTAAAACACGATAAAACGCACCTCCTGTTTGCAATGTGGAGATTAGGGAACCGTTTATTAGTGCTACATATTTTTTTGAAAGGGGACATCTTATGAAGGATTCTACACAAAAGCCACGTTTGAATCGCGTCTTTTATATCTCAGCAAGTTTGATTGCCTTACTCGTTCTATTTGGAGCCATCGCTCCAACCACGTTTGCTTCAATCGCAGGATCTATTTTTGACTTTACGACTCGCTCGTTTGGTT
Source organism: Exiguobacterium sp. B2(2022) (assembly GCF_028823655.1). NCBI lineage: Bacteria > Bacillati > Bacillota > Bacilli > Caryophanales > Exiguobacterium > Exiguobacterium sp. B2(2022). The sequence goes on from NZ_JAPEHX010000028.1 coordinate 2,989, forward strand.
GGTTCTATTTACTGTCCGTCTTCTTGTTTGTGCTCTTTTTAATCTTTTTGGCGTTTAGTAAATACGGAAAAATCCGTCTTGGAAAAGATGATGATCGCCCTCAATATCCGTTCTTCACTTGGATCGGCATGTTATTCTCCGCCGGATTCGGTGTCGGACTCGTCTTTTGGGGTGTGGCCGAGCCGATGAGCCATTTCTTCACGCCACCGTACGCGGAAACGGAGGCACTGACGGTCGAGGGAGCACGTCTTGCGATGGCCTATTCGTTCTTCCATTGGGGTGTCAGTCAATGGTCTGTTTTTGCGATTGTCGGACTGATTATCGCCTATTTCCAGTTCCGTCATAATGCGGACGGACTCATCTCGACTAGCCTTTCACCGCTTATAAAAGAGCGACCGTACAAACAACCGTTGAACCAGACGATTGATATTTTAGCGGTCATCGCCACTGTCATGGGTGTCGCGACGTCACTTGGTTTAGGCGTTCTTCAAATCAACGGTGGCCTAAACAGTGTATTCGGCCTCCCGAACACCGCTTGGATGCAAGTCGCCATCATCGTCGTCTTGACCGCACTCTTTTTAACATCGACGACGACAGGGCTGGATCGCGGCATCAAATGGTTGAGTAACATTAATTTAGGGACCGCACTCGTGTTGATGGTGTTTGTCTTCTTTGCCGGTCCAACCATCTTCATCCTAGAGACTCTCACCCTTGGCTTAGGTGACTACTTACAAAATTTCATTCGCTATAGTCTACGCTTACAACCGTATCAGCAAGGGACGTGGGTCCGAGATTGGACCATCTTTTACTGGGCGTGGGCCATCGCCTGGTCACCGTTCGTTGGAGCGTTCGTCGCGCGTGTCTCACGAGGAAGGACCATTCGCGAGTTCATCGTCGGTGTCCTCATCGTTCCTCCGTTCATCGCACTCTTATGGATTGCCGTGTTTGGCGGCACTGCCCTCCATTTAGATTTGTTCGAAGGAACTTCCATCGCCGAAGCCGTCAATGCGGACGTGACGAGCGCGTTGTTTGTGACGTTTGCCGAGCTGCCGTTCAGCTTCATCCTGTCCGTCTTGTCGATTCTCTTGATTTTGACGTTCTTAATCACATCGGCCGATTCTGCTACCTATATCATCAGCAGTATGACGACAAACGGTAGCTTGAATCCTCCTCTCCCCGTTCGAATCGCCTGGGGTGTTCTGTTAGGAGGAATCGCCGCCGTTCTATTGATTGCGAGTGGGTTGGAAGGACTTCAAACCGCATCGTTGATTTCCGCCTTGCCGTTTACCATCATCCTTTTATTGATGGTCTTCACACTATTCAAGTTACTCCGACAAGAGAATGTACGAAAAATAAAATAAGCTACACTCCTAAACGCTCAAGATCACGCTTGAGCGTTTTTTTAGTTTGACTCGCCGACACCTCGTTGTTTGTTGACTTCCTCATGACCGATTGCTACGATTTTGACAACGTACACAGCATGAAGGGGGAAATGGGGATATGAACGATTTCACACGTGCCTACGCACAACAACTAGACAAACAAGACCCGCTCGCATCGTATCGGGAAGAATTTTATTTACCGGAAGACGGGATTTATATGGATGGGAATTCACTCGGGCTTTTATCGAAACGAGCCGAGCGCACGCTCCTTGAATCACTTGCGGACTGGAAAGAGCTCGGGATTGACGGTTGGATGTCCGGGCGTCACCCTTGGTTCAACTTGTCCGAAGAGTTGGCCGCACTGAATGCGCCGCTCATCGGTGGAAAGCCAGAAGAAGTGATGGTCACCGGCTCGACGACGGTGAACTTGCATCAACTCGTTGCTTCGTTCTTTAAAACAGAAGGAAAACGCACGAAAATTTTGGCAGATGCCCTCACATTTCCGTCTGACATTTACGCTTTGAAAAGTCAGCTCGAACTGCGCGGACTCGACCCTTCGGAGCACCTCGTTCAAGTCGACAGTCCGGATGGGCGCTTCTTAGTAGAAGACGACTTGATTGCTGCGATGACCGACGAGATTGCCCTGATCGTATTGCCGACTGTCCTCTATCGGAGCGGTCAGATTTTAGACATGCCGCGCCTGACGAAAGCGGCGCACGAGCGTGGTATTTTAATCGGATTTGATGCTTGTCATTCCGTCGGTGCCATCCTTCACGACTTCCACGACTGGGGTGTCGACTTCGCTTACTGGTGCAACTATAAACATTTGAACGGTGGTCCGGGAACGGTCGGCGGCTTATTCGTACATGAACGTCACTTCGGCACGACACCAGGACTCGCTGGATGGTTCGGTTCACGCAAAGACAAACAGTTCGATATGGACCATACGATGACACCGGCTGAACATGCCGGTGCTTTCCAAATCGGGACGCCACATGTCATGAGCCTCGCTCCGCAGCTTGGTGCCCTCGAGATGTTTAACGAGGTCGGAATGGAAGCAATTCGTCAAAAATCACTCTCGCTCACGACATATATGATGGAGTTGATTGAAGACATGCTTGCACCACACGGGTTCTTCATCGGAAGCCCGACAGACACACGTCAACGCGGTGCCCACTTGAGCCTCGAGCACCCTGAGGCGGCACGCATCTGTAAAGCATTGAAAAAACATCACATCATCCCTGACTTCCGGGCACCGAACATCATCCGTCTCGCACCGGTCGCATTGTATAACACGTTTACCGACGTGTATGACGTGATTGTGACGTTGAAGAAAATCATGGATGACAAAGAATATGAGGCGTTCGAGAACGTCCGCGAAGTGGTCGCATAAGGGGGAATTGTCATGAGTGAACGTATGGAACATAAAGTGGAAAAAACGATTCAAACCGACTTCTCTAAAGATATGTCGTACGGGGACTATCTCCAGCTCGACCCGATTTTATCGAGCCAGCATCGCCTTTCCGACCATCACGATGAGATGCTCTTTATCATCATCCATCAGACGAGCGAGTTGTGGATGAAGCTCATCTTGCATGAATTGACGGCAGCCACGACGGCCATCACGAACGGGGAGCTCGAGCGCTCATTCAAGATGCTCGCTCGCGTCTCAAAAATCCAGCAGCAACTCATCCAGTCATGGGGCGTCCTCGCGACATTGACACCGGCTGAGTATTTAGAGTTCCGAGACCAACTCGGCTCTTCATCTGGTTTTCAGTCTTATCAAAACCGACAGATTGAATTCGCGCTCGGCTTCAAAAACGCACGAACGCTCAGCGTCTATGCGCATGATGAAAAACTATATCCGCTGCTCGAAGGGTCGCTTCAAGCACCTAGCATTTATGACGTGACCGTCCGTGAGATGCATCGCCGTGGTCTTCCGATTGATGCGAGCGTGCTCGAACGAGATGTCACGCAGGACTGGGAATGGAATGAGAGTGTCGAGAAGGCATGGGTCGAGGTCTATCGCGATGTCGACACGTATTGGGATTTGTATGAGCTCGGTGAAAAACTACTCGATATCGGGAGCCAGCAACAGATGTGGCGCTTCAACCATATGAGTACCGTAGAACGCATCATCGGACAGAAGATGGGAACAGGGGGCTCGTCCGGTGTGAACTACTTGCGCCGCGTGCTCGATCATCGTTTCTTCCCAGAGCTTTGGACGGTCCGAACATCATTATAAGAGGAGCTGAACGAAATGACATGGATTGATGTATCCCAACCGCTTCATGCCGATGTGACGACATGGCCGGGAGACACGAAGTTTTCGTATGAGATCGCTTGGCCGATGGCACAGAGCGGTTCAGTGAATGTCGGGAAAGTGACGATGAGTTTACATGTCGGGACGCATATCGATGCCCCATTTCACTTTGACGACCACGGGAAGCGTGTCATCGACCTCGACCCTTCCCTCTATATCGGTCCAGCCCGTGTCATTCATATGCCACATAAGTCAAAAATTGAAGCGTCTGACTTGGACGGTCATGACTTGACCGGGGTCGAACGCCTCATTTTGAAGACGGATGGTTGGCCAGATAAGAGCGTCTTCCCAGAGACGATTCCTGAACTGACGCCGTCTCTTGCCGATCGTCTCGGAGAACTTGGGATTTTCTTGATCGGGCTCGACTTGCCGTCCGTTGATGCGATTGACAGTAAAGAGATGGGTGCTCATCATGCGTTAGCACGAAATGGTGTCCATATATTAGAAGGGCTCGTCCTAGACGATATTTTGCCGGGGGATTATGACTTGAACGCCGTCCCTCTCCCGATTGTCGAAGGTGACGGAAGCCCCGTTCGTGCACTGCTTCGCCCCATGTCGTAAAGAGATAGCCGGAATCGGCTGTCTCTTTTTTGATTAGACAGGGATAGTCCAACCTTTGGCGAAATAGATGACATACGTGATGAAAGGAGGCAGATCGGATTTGCAACGCATCTTATCCACACTACGAAACGGTCTGCATACGTACCGTTACGACCTCATCGCCTTGACGATTATGTTGTCATGTATCCTCGTCTATGCGTACCCGCTCTTTTCGTCGGGGATGGTCGTCTTTAGTGATATCGCATTCGGTCTATCGTCCGACCGTTATATCGAAGAGATTTTTGGTGCCTGGAATGAACGATGGAGCACGACAACATTGTTGAATGTGCCTCGACTCGTCTTCATCGCACCACTGTATGGATTAAGTTTATTGTTCGGTGCATCTGGTCCATTCTTAATCAAATCATTCATCTTGACGTTGCTCATCGTTTCGGCACTCAGCATGTATGCGCTCGTCAAACGACTTCACTCGATTTATATCACAAAACACTTTCAGTTGATGACACTCATGACATTCACGCTTGCCGGGCTCTTTTATGCGTTAAACCCGTGGATCATCACACGCATTCAACATATTTATCTCCTGTGCGGCTATGCGCTGTTCCCGTTCGCACTTCTACTCTTCTTTAACTTGTTCGACCCGAAATTCCGACGTCAGCTGGATCCAGACTTTTCGTTTAACAAACGACTCTCACCGAGAATTTGGATCGATGCCATCGGGTTGTCCGTTGTGTTCATGTTTATGTCTGCCGGAATCCATTACTTTTTCTTCTCAGCCATTTATATGGGCATTATGCTCGGACTGATCGTGCTCAAAACGCTTTGGAGCGAGCGGAAGACGCTATTGTTCAAATCGTATTTCTTCTACTACGTTCGCCTGATCACAGCGGTCGGGTTCGTGTTCATCTTGTTCAACGGCTACTGGTTCTTCATGTATGTCGGTTCCATCCTGTTCGGGGCCCAGGCGTCCCAACATAATATTAACGTCACCGAGACGTTGATGCTGTTCAGTCGAAACTCGTCGATTGAGAACGTGTTGTATACCATCAGTTATTGGTGGCCGATGTTTGACTTGCATACACTTCCGCTGACGTTTTGGGTGGCCGGTGGAATCTTGCTCTTCTTCATCGGAATCGGTCTTCTCGGAAGCTACAAACGACCGATTCACCTGTTCTTCGGCTTACTCGGCATCGGTTTGACCATCTTTGCGACTGGAACGTATGAATGGGTCGCGACGGCGTTCGTCGCGCTCGTCACGTACACACCGTTGATTGGTCCGATGTTTCGCGACCCGAACAAGCTCGTCGGTCTATTGATTGTCAGTTACAGCTTGCTGCTCTCTTTAGGTATCGGGATTGTTGATGCCAGACAGTCCAAGGCGATTCCTCGACCACTCTATCGCGGCATTCTCTTCATCGGCAGTTTTGTCGCGTTGATTCTTTTTATAAATCCGTATCGCACCGTGTATATGGAAGGTTTTTATAAGCCAGTCGACGTTCCTGAAGAATACGCGACCGTACAACAAGAAATCGATGGGAAGTGGCTTCAGTTCCCCGTTGCCGATGAGATGACCCAGCCGATCACCGGGGTGGCGACACCGAGATGGAACGAAAATCCCGCACTCGGCGAGACGGTCAAACCGACCGGGGACTTCCACGTGTACAGTTCGCTTGAAAATACGGTGTTCCATCATGAAGGGTCGACGCCTGCGATTCGTTATCTGTTTTCACTCTTACAATACTTGCTCGATACAGGACGTTCAGACGAGGCGAGTAACTTGATTAAAGTGTTCGGTGTCGACCAGTTCGCATATCGGGATGAATATTTAGGGATGGAAGAGCGACAGCAGTTCAACTTAGAGGTACTCGCCTCGCAACGTGATTTACTGCGGACGAAGCAAGTCGGTCTATTCACTTTATTCGATGTCGTCGCACCGCTCACCGATCGAACCGTCCCACAGCTTATCGTAACGCCTTACGGAATCGACCGTTCCATCACATATGGAACGATTCCTGAATATGAGCAAGGAAAACAATCGATTTTATTCACGACACAGCGACATAGTGACGACTTTGATTGGATTCGCAAGGGTGATGCGATTGAGATGATTGAACAAAAAGACATGCTGCTCAGTCAGGTGCCCGATGACTATTATTGGAAGCCGTTTGAGGCAATCGATTCCGCCAACCCGTTCCTCACATGGGGCAAGACCCTTTTCGCAAACAGTGACTGGCGTTGGTATCAACAAACACAAGGTGTGAAAGATCCTGCGTTCGATCTTGATTTCGGAGACGGCGTTGGACTTTCCTTCGCTTCTGCCCGAATCGATGCCCCCCCTTACGAGCTCGATGACTTGTCGACGAAACAAGTCGCTTCATTCAATTCGATGCTCGAAGATGAGACATTCTTTAAAGCCGATAACCCGGATATCGTCGAGCTGTCACCTAACCCGTTGTCTTCGACGAACGACTTGCCACTGCTTCAAGCGGAAGTCGCCAAAGGAGATCCAAACTACATTTGGCAAGTCGCGAAGTCCGGTCTCTTACCAGCACTACCGAATAACGCGTATCGGTTCGATATTGTCGCATCGGGTCGAGGGGTCGACCGCTTGCACGTGAAAGTACGCTTCTTCGATGCATCTGGGGAAGAAATCGACCAGACTTATGTCGTCGCTCCGAGAGATTCCGGGAATTTAGACGGAATTCACCTTCGCGGAGAATATGTGACGCCACGGGCTGCCGAGACGATGCGCATCGACTTATTGAGTTATCAAAGACCAGAACGAAAGACGTATTGGTGGATTCACGATGTTCAAATCGAGAGCTTCGAGTCACATATGGTGCCGAACACGTTCTCCATTACAAAAGAGACACCTCCGGGCCGCTACATCGGGTTCGCGCGTGTCTTGATGAATCAGAGTGGCGGACAGCTTGACGTCACGATCAATGATGACGAGCAAATCGTTGAAACGATCCGACAAACGGGGGCAAGGCTTGAGTGGGTACCGCTCGGTCTACACGAAATCGAGACGAATGAGACGACCATCACCGTCGAGAATACGGTCGGTTTCAATGCCATTCAAAACATCGTCTTCTTACCTGAGGAAGAATGGAAGACGTTACAGCAGTCACTCCAAAACGTATTAGAACCCACGAACACCTTCATGGTTCTCGAAGGTGAACAAGATTTCGATTATAGCGGGACAATCCAGTCCGAGCGCAACTACCCGTCTCTCAGTTTCGGGAAAGGCGTCTCACTCACATCCGGTACGTTGTCTCGTACAATCGATGTGGCAGAGCCTGGTGATTACCGTTTCCACATCAACCTGACACCTCCTGTTTCGACAGATGGGACGATTCGCTTACGCCTCCTGCAGGACGAAGAAGTTGTCCAAGAAGAGACGATTGGCGTCACGGCGATGCAGCAACTGCCTGATGTAAAAACGAATATCGGCACACAGACGGTCACGTATGATTCCTTGCGCCGTGACTTCCCATACCAACTTCAATCACTCGAAGATGTGCATACGACCTTGAAACGGTGGACACCGAATACATTCGAGATGGAGCCAGGATCATACACGCTCGAGTTGACCGTAGACAGTAACGTGCCGTCACGAATCGAGTTGGAGGATTTACGGAAGTTCGACCCGAACGAGATTGTCGTGACCGAACCACTCGCGACACCTGAAGCCGCCGCGACGTGTGCGACCTGTGTATCCATTACAGACGATATGTTCGAGTCCACGGTGGAAGATGACATGTTTATCGCATCCTACGAACCGACCTGTTCTTGTGACTGGTATATCTTCGCATCAGAACAAATCGAAGCACTTCCCGACCGAGAATATTTGGTCGCTTTTGACGCACGGAGCGAACAAATTCGAAATCGACATGTGAAGATGTACTATCTTGACAAGGAACGTCGCGTGATTGGGACCGACTTCATCAGTGAAGTGGAAGAGTATCGGAAATCGACATGGAACCACTACGAGCAGATTTTGATTCCACCGAAGGGAACCGACTCGATGCAGCTTCATATTTGGGCACGTGGAAATGTTGAAAATGCAGGACGACTGGAGATGAAGAACTTGAACGTCGTCCGCTACGATCACCTTCTCCTGACCGACCAAGTGACCGTCGAGGAAGTGACCGAACGTCCGCTACTCGCTACAACAGACGCCGAATCACTCGATGTGACGCGAAGTGTCATGAAGCGGACGGTCTCTCACGAAGATTCACTCGGCCGCTTCACGTTAAACGACTCCCCGTCCCCATTGTTCGAGCTTTCGACCGATGATGGGGCACAGCGCGGTGAAGTCGCATTGAATGGCGTGACACAACTGTACATGTCCTCTGAAAGTGACGTACAGGTGAATGCCGTCTTACGTCTCGTCTACTTCGCGGGCATGACCCTTTTGTTACTCGCCACACCTGTCTCGTTCTTCTTCTATTGGAATGCGCGGCAGGAAGAGCCGCTCTTTCGCCGTACACGACAACGATTTAAGAAAGGGTGACGGCTCATGCTTCGGACTTTACTGCTCACGACTTTTTTGAGCTGCATGATGATTCTTAGCGCTTGTACGATGGGTGACGAAGACAGGGTGATTGAAGACCGACAAGGCAACACCCTATGGATTGCGCCATCTCATCAAGACCCTGAGGAACAGTATGTGCTACGGGAGGTGACACTTACTTCGTCGACGATTGTCGACGGGAAACCCAACCACCTCGATACACTGAACGTCGGAGATGTTATCACGATTGAATATACAGAGACGGACTCTTCGATTGCTGAATCAATCGCCCACGAATAAGCCCAAACAAAAGCCCACGTCCAATACACGACGTGGGCTTTATGCGTGATGTGCGTTTATCGTCTTGCCCGACTGACAGCTCGCTGTCGTCGTAAAAGAAGGACCATCGTCTTGAGAAACGCAATCGAGTCTTTCACGAGGTCGACGTGAGACCCTTCCCGCTCGATACAAGTCACCGGCTGTTGATAGACGCGGAGACGTTCTTTTTTGGCGGCGTACATCATCTCTAAATCGATGGCGAATCCGCTCGTCGCGCTCAAATACGGAAGTAACCGTGGAATCGCCCGACGATTGATGATTTTAAGACCCGTCTGAGAATCTGACACACCTTCTGGTAGAAACGGTTTTGTGATGGTTCGTTTTGCGAAACTGACAAACTTTCGGACAAAGCTTCGGTCTTCAATCGTCAAATCTTTCGTCCCGATGACGATATCGTAATAATCATTTTCCGCAATACTCAGCAATTGAGCGATGTCATCGACTTTGAACGAATTGTCCGCATCAACGAACACATAATATTCGCTCGAGATATGCGTCATCCCTTCGATAAAGAGACCCGCTTTTTTCGTATTCTGCTTCAACTCATACATCTTTAAATAATCAATTTTGAACAACGTGTCCGTCGCGTTCATGACGATGTCCCGATACTCCTGTAACAAGTGTTTCGACTGATCGGAGGAGGCATCGTCTACAAAATAGATGGACCCGTGTAAGTAGTTTCGTTCAATCATTTTGGTAAGGGATGTCAAAAAAGCATGAATGTGTGAAAACCGTTTCTCTTCGTTGAAAATTGGTAATATAAAGGCTACAGTCCCTTTTTTCACAGCATATTCTGGATGAATGATATTTTGAATTTCAGCTAACAGTTCATCTGCGTATTCTTCTCTATAATAAAATATTCTAAATATCCCATTCCCTAACAATTGTTTGAAGGGGAAGTTTCCTTTATGTCGAATAACGTCATCAACCCACAGAATCGACGACTGAGGATGATACGTACGTAGCGCTTCCGCCACTTTCAATCCCGTTTCATAGTCGATATAGTCAATCACATACACTTTGATTTGCTCTTTCATGGCACGAATGTCTGGTGGAATTTTCGTTTCAGATGATGTACCTGATTCAGAAATGATCAGTTCGTAGTGCGGAATAGACGAAGCATACGGAATATTTCGTTGTTGATCTGTAAAAATCACTACTTTACCTTTATCCATCACATTGTCCTCCTTTTAAGATTGACGAATTGAAAGAGGTGATTGTATGAAAGCTGTCATGAGCCGTTATTCGATTTTACTTATCTTCCCTGTTCTTGATGCATTACTAAATATCATCAATTACTCGTATCATTTCTTTTTAGCCCGCGGTTTGACGAGTCAAGATTATGGTCTCTTAAACGCTTATCTCGCCCTTCTCGGACTGTTACTTATTATCGGGAGTGCCGTCCAATGGATTGTCACCCGAAACCTAGGACAACAAATTGCGACCGATTACCGGTATATCGAACGAATTATCTTACTCGTCGCGATGGGTTTATCCAGTGTACTCTTTATACTTATCCCATATATTCTTCCTTTATCTAGGATTAACCTCTTTTTACTTGCAGTTACAGTATTTTTCCATATCCTCGTGTCATTCCGGCGTGGGGTCTTGCAGGCAAATGAACGATTTTATGCCCTCACCCTTTCTTATTACGTTGAAGCGATTGTGAAAGTGGGGGTCACGTGGATTTTTCTCGAACAGCTTGATATTACGCTCGCTTTGATTGGGATTTTGATCGGCATGATTCTCACATATGGACTCAGCATCTGGCAAACTCACTTCCCGGAGACGGCTGGTGACAAACAGTTCCATGGTTTGTTCCAACTCATCCATGTGCAGATTGTCATGACACTCTTCTTCTCGGTCGACAGCTTACTCGTCACCTTATTCTTTCCATCGTTAGTCGGAGATTATTCCGTCAGCCTACGCTTTAGTCAGCTCGTCTTGTTCGTCTGTCTGTCGATTTTCCAAGTCCTTTTGCCACGTCTGAGCCGGGCGGCCGAGACGGATTCATTCCTATCGTTTGAGCGCACCGTATTCAGATTATTATTGGCTGCTCTCGGAATCATCACCATCGTCTATTATTTGGTCATTCCGTCGGTTGTACCGATTTTCTTCGGTCAAGGATATGACGAGGCAGGTTATTTCGTACGCTATATGATTTTCACCTATATCGGCATCATCATCGTGCAATATGAGGCGATGTTGCAATTCATCTTACGAAACAATCGGTACTTGCGTTGGTATTGGGCGCTACTCTTCGTCTTTCTCGTTGCCTTATTCCTATTCCGGCAATCGATGGAGATGTGGCTATTCGCTCAAGCGTTCGTCTTACTCGGAGGGTCTCTACTTCTTCGTTTCCGCTTTCATTCTGAGCGACGCCAACAATTAAAGGAGGAATCGTGATGAAACCCACTTTACTGTGTCTCTCTTGGCGAGACATCAAACATCCGAAAGCAGGAGGAGCCGAAGTATTCACGCATGAGATGTTGGCTTACGTGGCCCCTCGTTACAACATTATCCATCTGTCCCCTCATATCGAAGGACGGGATGATGAGGAATGGATTGATGGCGTTCATTATATTCGCTCCGGTACAGATATGACGAGCATCGTAGAGGCACGGCGCTATTACAAAGCAAACGAGGATGATATCGACCTCGTCCTTGATCAGATGAACACACACCATTACTTCACGCCGTTCTATGTGCCTTCACACAAACGTGTTCTCTTCATCCATCAATTGACGCGTGAAATTTGGCGAATCAACCTACCACCTCCCGTTTCATGGGTCGGGGCATGGACGGAAACGAGTCGTCTGCGTCTCTATCGGCAAAACGATGTCTTGACCGTCAGTCAGTCGACGGCAGATGACCTCGTCGCCGTCGGAATTCCTGAGTCTCATATCACGATTTTGCCGGAAGGACTCAACTTCACACCTTGGCCAGAAGAAGAATGGTTTGAGAAAGAAGAACATCCCACGTTCTTATACGTCGGGCGCATGTCCGCCTATAAAGGAATCAACGATGCCGTCAAAGCGTTCGTATCCATCAAGCGCGATTTCCCGACCGCACAACTGTGGATCATCGGGAAGAAGAACGAGGCATACATCGCCGAACAACTTGATCCGATCACGCCTGAGGATGTACGGTCAGATATTCATTACTTCGGATTCGTCAGTGAAGAAGAGAAACTCGAACGCATGAGTCGGGCGACAGCCCTCCTCTTTCCGTCCCGTCGTGAAGGATGGGGCTTGACCGTCAGCGAAGCCGCTGCTGTCGGGACGCCGACCATCGTGTACGATGCGCCGGGACTTCGGGACGCGGTTCAGTACGGAAAACTCGGATACATGACGATGGCACAGACCGCAGAGGCACTCGCGCTCGAGATGAGACGCTGTTTGAACGATCAAGATCATTATGAGGTCGTGCGACGTGATGCCCATGCATTTTCAAAAACACTGCAATGGAGTCGCACCGGCGCGGCATTTGAACAATGGTTGAATCAAAAGTTAGGAATCTTGATTCAGGAAGGGAGAACATCATGATTGGAATCGCGATGTCTACGTATTGCAACGAGGAAATCATTCGGGAAACGATTCAGTCCATCCAACAGCAAACGGCCGAGTTTGTCTGTGTGATCGCGGATGACGGCTCGACCGATCGAACCGTCGAGGTCATGCGAGAGTTGACTGTAGACGATGACCGCTTCATCATCCTCTCGCTCCCACATGGAGAGCGTGGAATCGCCCGTAAAGAGGCAATCGGTCGACTTCGTGAACTCCACGTCGATGTCTTGTATGTCATCGACTCGGACATGGTGTTGACCGAGGGACTGTTGACGAGTTGCCTGCTTTACCTTAAGCATCACGAAGAGGTCGGGGCGCTCGTCATCCCAGAAGAGGCCTATAGCACGTACACCAACTTTTTCTCCAAAGTAAAGGTGTTTGAACGGAATCTATTCCAAATCCCAAAAGAACGGATTGATGACCGCTCCATCGAGGCGGCACGGTTTTGGCGGATGGAAGCATACGAGTCATCAGGAGGGATCAACCCTGCTCAAATCAGTTTTGAAGAGACGCAACCGACCATTCGTTACATCCAACAAGGCGGGATCATCCGTCGCGCCACCTTCACTGCGGTGAAACATAACGAGAAGGAAGTGACGCTCCAAAATCTGCTCGAGAAGAAGCGCTATTACTTCCAAGTGATGCCGCAAACGCTCGAGACAGAGGAAGGCGGCTTCCGAAAGGCACTCGCTCGCTGGTATTTCTTCAGACCGGTGCTCTATCATCCGTCCAACCTCAAAAAATATAGACGACACCCTGTATTAACATTAGGGGTCGCCTACATGTACCTTCGATTAACGATGATCGGAGTATCGCAACTCTTTACCCACAAGTTCGGGAAGAACGATCCCGTGACTGATACAAAATAAATTCTCCGTATTGCGTCGGGATGACGAACCGTTTCAGCTCGCTCGTCTCCCCCGATTCGAACGGGACGACAAGATTTTCCGAGCTGACCAAGTCTCCGCTCTCATAAAACAGACAGTATGCCTGTCCAAGATCGTCTAGAAACTCCGTCAACATGTCTGCGACTCGATACTTATTCGTCTTCATGTTGACGGCTTCTTGACCGACATCCTTGATGACGCGAATCACATACTCATCGATTTTCATCGGTTTTGTCATGATGCGCTTAACGTTTCCATAATTAACGGCCGCGATCAACGTATGGGTATGCGTGTAATCCGTCAATACGATTTGATGAATGAGCGGGAACTTTTTCTTCACATACGATAACAGTTCGACCCCGTCCGTATGGGGGAGTCTTAATTCGGTGATGACGACGTCGATGTCGCTCGATTCTAAAATCTCAATCGCTTCCGTCGCTTCTGTCGCTTCAAAAATGAGTTCTCCTTCTTTCATCAACAGACGAGCCAACGTCTTTCGCGTATGCTCGTGCGGTTCGACGAGTAAGTAATTTGCCATGTTGTGTACCTCCGAAATTTTAATCGAGAAAGGGTGTCACGAAATGAAACTACTCTTACTATCAGGTGGATCAGGAAAGCGTCTTTGGCCACTTTCGAACGATATCAACTCGAAACAGTTCATTCGATTACTTGATGACGGTCAAGGTGCCAAACAATCGATGATCGAACGGGTCTTCTCCCAACTAAGTGACATGCAGTTAGATCGGGATGCCTTTATTTTAACAAACGCGCATCAACGCGATGCCATCGTTTACCAAATCGGGACCGACGCCAATATCATCACCGAACCGAGTCGTCGAGATACATTCCCTGCTATCGTGCTCGGCGCTAGTTATTTGAACGAACAACGTGTCGACCCGGATGAAACGGTACTCGTGATGCCGGTCGATGCTTATGTCGACCTTCGTTTCTTTGAATACTTCCCTCAAGTAGATGAAGCGGTACAAGCAAGTGACGATGCCTTACATTTGATTGGGGTCACTCCCCTCCACCCGACATCGAAATACGGATACATCGTCCCAAACGAAACGGCTCAAATCTCCTCCGTTCGCTTGTTCCAAGAAAAACCGACCGTCGACGTGGCGGAACAGTTGATTGAACAAGGCGCATTATGGAACTGTGGAATCTTCGCTTGTAAGTTGCACTTGTTGCTCGATGAACTGACGGAGCGAAACTTACCGACGACATATTCAGAACTCACGACCCGCTACGATGATTTAGAAAAAACGTCGTTCGACTATGCCGTCGTCGAACATGCGGAGTCCGTGTTCGTCCATCGTTACGATGGGGATTGGAAGGACCTAGGAACATGGAATACCTTGACGGAAGAAATGACGTCCACCACCCACGGTCAGGTTGAGTTGTTCGAGTCGACGAACACACATGTCATCAACGAGTTGAATCTTCCGTTGATCGGAATCGGGCTCGAAGATCTCGTCGTCGCCGTCAACGCGGACGGGATTCTCGTCTCGACGAAAGATGCGACGCCGCAGTTGAAAGATTATCTAGCCTCCTCTGACGACTATCCAAAGTTTAAATGGAAGCGCTGGGGACAATCCGAAGTGATTCATCACGAGACGCTCGCGGACGGTCATCACAGTGTGACGCGACGGATGCTCGTCCAGGCCGGGAAAGAACTCAGCTATCATTATCACGAAGCGACCGATACGATTTGGACGATGCTTCAAGGAACGGCTACCGTCACAATTGACGGACAATCGTTTGAGGCGAAGCCGACCGACGTCATCTCGATTCAACGCGGTGCGGCTCACACGCTCAAAGCTCACGAAGACGTCGTGTTCATCGAGGTTCAGTATTCAAACGATTGGACACTCGACGATGCTTGTCCTGTGCCGTCTCCACTTGATAAACAGTATTGACGCGATGCGTTGTTGGAACAGGGACTTCACTTGTGACGATTTCCACCTTCCCGGTGAACAAGTGAGGTCCTTTTCCTTTTGGAACGAAATAATGCTCTCCTGCTCGGATGGCTTGGACGCCATCTTCACCTTGCACGAACCCTTCACCCGAAACGACCGAGAACAATCGGAACGTTTCCGATTGTTCTAATATCGCGGGGGTGCCATTCACTTGGTGTCGCATGATTTTAAAAGATGGTTTTGAAATCAATTCGGTCGTCAATGCATCTTTTAAATCTGTCCGTACGAGTTCGTCTGTCCGGCGATCCGGAATGTTCATCACTTCCACGGCTTTCTCGATATGAAGGTCACGAAGACGACCCGTGTCATCCACTCGATCAAAATCGTAAAGACGATATGTCCGGTCACTCGTCTGTTGAATTTCAAGCAACACGACACCCGGACCAAGAGCGTGAACGGTTCCGCTCGGGATGTAAATGAAGTCACCTTTTTTCACGGCTTGCGTCTTTAGACGAGTCGCCCATTCTTTTTGTTGCACACATGTATATACCTCTTGTTTCGTTCGGAACGTATGGCCGACGATAATCTCGGCATTCGGTTCTGCGTCTAACACGTACCAGCACTCTTCTTTCCCAAACTCTTCTTGTTCGAGACGTTGCGCCTGCTCATCGTTCGGATGAACCTGTACCGATAAATAAGCACGCGCGTCGAGTAGTTTGACGTGTAACGGAAACGTCGCGAATGGATACGGACCGAATAGTTCTAAACGGTGGGCATCCCATAAATCCGCGAGCGTCTGTCCTGCAAATGGTCCGTTCTCAAATGTGGTCATTCCGCTCGGATGTGCGGATGCAGCCCAACACTCGCCAATCTTCCCTTCCGGTAACGAAAGATGAAATAACGTCTCTAGCTGACGACCACCCCAAATACGTTCTTTAAACACCGGTTTGAGTTTATACATATGTGCTGCGTTTCTCAGATACGACTCCCCCTTCCTGTATTTTACCTAGATATACCCTGAAAAAGGGAGAAACTATCCAATTTATGAAGAGGGATATATGAACATTGAAAAAACCTCACGAGCTCTACCCGAAATCAAGGCATCGTGAGGTTTCATTTTCCTTATTTGATTAATTCGAGTTCGACCGGGATGTTCTCTTCCACCGTTTCACCCTTCAAATGATTGATTGCCGCTTCTACACCCAATTTACCAATCTCAGCTGGTTTTTGAGCAACCGTTGCTGCCATCGTCCCACCTTCGACCGCTTTGACTGCATCGTCTGTCGCATCGAATCCGATGACTTTCACGTCACTCATTCCAGCCGCTTCAAGTGCTTGAACAGCACCGAGTGCCATCTC
This sequence comes from Exiguobacterium sp. B2(2022), assembly GCF_028823655.1. Taxonomy (NCBI): domain Bacteria; kingdom Bacillati; phylum Bacillota; class Bacilli; order Caryophanales; genus Exiguobacterium; species Exiguobacterium sp. B2(2022). The sequence goes on from NZ_JAPEHX010000028.1 coordinate 19,841, forward strand.
ATCGTTATGTGCGAATACAGCGACGATGTCTTTATTGTCTTGTAAAATATTCTCCATGACCGTTAATCCTTCTGCACGGTCAAAGTTTGCAGATTGTTTTGCCACGACTTCCAATTTCCCATCGATTGCTTCGTTAAATCCTTGTCCACGGTCACGTGTCGCTGACGCTCCCGGAATCCCTTCGAGTTCGACGACTTTTTGACCTTCGCCTACGAGTTCGACCATGTAGTCACCCGCCAATCGTCCACCCGCGACGTTGTCTGAGGCGACGTGTGCGACCACTTCACCAGTCTCTGCGTTACGGTCTACCGTGATGACCGGAATGCCTGCATCATTTGCTGCTTGTACCGCTGCGCCGACTGCTTCTGAATCTGTCGGGTTGATGAGAATCAAATCCATTCCTTTTTGAATCATGTCTTCAACGTCATTCACTTGTTTCGCGGCATCGTTTTGCGCGTCCGCCACTGTCAATGTCGCATCCATTTCGTTCGCCTGTTCTTCTGCGCCTTCTTTCAATGCGACGAAGAACGGGTTGTTCAATGTCGAGATGGATAAGCCGATTTCATAATCCCCATCTTTCGTTTCCGTCTCAGACGTTGACCCCGGTTGTTCAGTCGAGCAAGCTGCCATCAGTACCATAGTCAGTGCGAGTAGCCAAGCTGTCCATTTTTTCATGTTCCGTTTTCCCCTTTCGCGTGTTACGCGTTTTGTCGACGATCAAGCAATACTGCAAACAATATAACTGCACCTTTTACGACGAGTTGGAAGAAAGATGATACGCCGAGAAGGTTCAATCCGTTGTTCAACGTTCCAATGATCAGTGCCCCAATCAATGTTCCAACAATCCAACCTCGACCACCTGCAAGGCTCGTTCCCCCGAGAACGACCGCCGCAATGGCATCGAGTTCATATGACGTTCCTGCCGTTGGTTGTGCGGAATTAAGACGTGATGTCAAGATGATGCCCGCGAGTGCAGCAAGCATACCCGATAGCGAATAAATCATGATTTTGACTTTATTGACGCCAATCCCCATCAATTTTGCCGCTTCTTCATTTCCACCGATCGCGTACGTATGACGGCCAAACGTCGTCTTTTTCAAAATGAAATAAAGAACACCGAACGCGAGTAACATCGTCAATGCCGGCACCGGGATAATCCAGAAGTAGCCACGTCCCAGCATCTCGAACCACCCAGAATTTCCGAGACCAGTAATCGGTCGCCCGTCCGTATAGACCAGCGTCAAACCTCGGTAAATCGTCATCGTGGCCAATGTCGCGATGAACGGCGCCACTTTCCCGTATGTGATGACCGCCCCGTTAAAGGCCCCGAGAACGGCACCCGCAATCAAGCCAAGTGCAACGGCCATGACCGCATGTTGACCGTCCACCATCATGCCTGCCACTAGTGCAGATGCGAGCGCTAAAATCGAGCCGACCGATAAATCAATCCCGCCTGTCAAGATGACGAATGTCATCCCGAAGGCAATCAAGGCATTGATGGACACTTGTCGAAGTACGTTAAAGATATTATTTAATGATAAAAATCCAGGTTCGAGCGCGGTCACGACGACGACGATGACGAGTAGACCAAACAGCGGTCCTAACTTTTGTCCCCATCCAAGTCGACCCGGGCGCTTCAGTGCAGTCGTTGCTTTCAATTCCATGTCATTGCCCTCCTGTCGCATACGTCATTACTTTTTCTTGCGTCGCCTCTTCTCTCGTGAGCGTTCCGGTCACAACACCTTCCCGCATGACGACAATTCGGTCACTCATCCCGAGCACTTCCGGTAAATCGGAGGAGACCATGATGATGGCGACACCTGACTCCGCAAGATCACTCATGATGTTGTAAATTTCTTTCTTGGCACCGACGTCGACTCCACGGGTCGGTTCATCCAAAATCAAGACGTCCGGCTCGACACCTAACCATTTACCGAGCACAATCTTCTGTTGGTTCCCACCGGACAACGACTTCACTTTTTGCTCCATCGAATGATGCTTGACCCGCAGTTTTTGTAAGTATGTCTCGGCGAACGTCGCTTCTTGCTGCTTCGAGATGACGGACCCTTTCGCCCGTTTATCGAGTGTCGGGAGTGATAAGTTTTCTCTTAGCGAGAAGTCGAGAAGCAAGCCCTCGCCTTTTCGGTCTTCTGTCAAAAAGGCGATGCCATGTTTGATGGCGTCTGCCGGAGTCTTGATTCGAATCGGTTTCCCGTTCAGCTTGATGACTCCCCCTTTGTGGGTGTCTGCTCCGAACAAAGCACGCATCACTTCAGTCCGTCCTGCTCCCATCAATCCGGAGAATCCGACGATTTCACCAGCTCGAACGTTGAATGATACGTTGTGGAACCGGTTACCTATTAAATCCTCTACTTCGAGAACGACCTCCCCGAGCGTCGCCGTGCGCGTCGGATAACGTTCACCGATCTCACGTCCGACCATATCGCGCACGGTTTCTTCAAAAGAAGTGTCCGAAATCATACGGGTCGAGATGGACTGTCCATCCCGAAGCACGGTGATCCGATTACACAAGTCGAAAATTTCTTCCATGCGGTGAGAGATATAGATGATGGACACACCTTGATCTCGTAAGGCACGTGAGACGGCGAAGAGCGCCTGAATTTCGCGATCGGTCAAGGCGGCCGTCGGTTCGTCCATGACGATGACTTTCGCATCTGTCATGAGTGCCTTGGCAATCTCAATCATCTGTTGCTGACCTACCGATAAGTTGCGTGCCACTTCATCGACATCCATGAAGACGTTCAATTCTGCCAAATATTCACGAGCGCGTCGTGTCATCTCCTGCTGTTTGACCATCCCGAACGGTCCCGTCAGCTCTCGACCTAAAAATAAGTTTTCCGTTACCGTCATCTCCGGTAAAATGTTGAGCTCCTGATGGATGAAGGCAATCCCTTCTTGCTCCGCTTCTTTTGGGTGTTTGAATTGACGTTTCTTCCCGTCGATGAGGATGTCTCCTTCATCTTGAGCGTGAAGACCGGTCATTACTTTCATCAACGTCGACTTACCCGCTCCGTTTTCTCCCATGAGCGCATGAATTTCTCCAGGCAACAGGTCGAAGTCGACTCCTTTCAAGACGGAGACCGGACCGAACGACTTATGGATGCCTTTCAACTGAATGTGCATCGAAATCCCCCCTTAAAAAATGACCCCGGCGTGTAAGATGACGTTCGCGTAAGGTGTCGCTTCCCCAGTTCGAATGACCACTTTTGCTTTTGCGACCTCCCGTTTGAAGTCTTCATGCGAACACATGTCGATGCTTGTGTATCGTTCTTTCAGTGAATCTGCAATCGTCGAGTTGTGTGTGAGGATTTCCTCGGCAATCGTGATGCGCTCTACGACCAAATCCGATTCGACGACATCAAGTACTTCAAGAAAGGAAGGTTCCCCGATTCGGAGGCTAAGGTCGACACGCTTCACCCCGTCCGGAATCGGGAGTCCGCAGTCTGCGATGACGATGCGATCCGTATGCCCGAGATCGGCAAAGATTTTTGCTAGATGACTATTTAATATCCCTTGTTTTTTCATCACACGCGCTCCAATCGTTGTTGTACATCTTCTCGTGTCGGCATACCACCTTGTGCACCAAAGCCTTCGACGCTCATGCCGGATGCGACCACGGCAAACCGTACGGCCGTCTCCAAATCATCTTGTTCGATGAGGGAGACAGCGAGCGCACCGTTGAACGTGTCACCGGCTCCTGTCGTGTCGACGACGTTCGCTCGGATAGCTGGCACATGCCGCACTTCTCGTCCGTCATGGAATCGAACACCTCGGACGCCTTCTGTCACGAGTAACTTGTTCGGATATCGTTCAAGCACTTCGTCCACGGACAATCCCTTAAATAAATCCCGGCATTCATGTTCATTCGGCGTCAAGTACGTGACGTCTTCAATCACTTCTGGCGGGAGTGGTTGCGACGGTGCCGGATTGAGTAGTACCGGAATCCCTTTCGCTTTACAGTAAGCGGTCACTTGCCGAACGCTCTCGATCGGAATCTCGAGCTGTAAGAGTACGAACGACTGCTCATCGAGAAGCTGATCTAGTTCCTCGTCCTTGAAGAAGACCTGCTTGTTCGCCGATTGAACGACGACAATCGAATTATCTGCTTCCGCCAATACGATGTGTGCCGTCCCCGTCACTTCATTCGGTATGACCCGAACGTGCGCAACATCGACACCATGCTGTTTGAAGTTCTCAACAATCTGCTGACCGAACGGATCGTTCCCTACACAACCGACCATCTGCACGGCACTCCCTAACTTAGAAGCAGCGACCGCTTGGTTCGCACCTTTCCCCCCTGGAACGGTACGGAACGACTCGCCGATGACGGTTTCCCCTGCTTGCGGACGTTTGTCGGACGTGACGACAAGGTCCATCGATATACTGCCAATGACAACAATGCGTTTCATTCTTTATTTCTCCTTCCGCTTTGTCGTTTGTCTTTCAAGTAACGTGACCGGTAACAGCATCTCTCTCGGTCGTGTATCTTTTTTCTCAATCAAATCGAGCAATCGTTCTGTCGCCACTCGCCCCATCTCATAAATCGGTTGAACGATGGTCGTCAGCGGCGGAGACGTCATCTCCCCTAGCTCGATCCCGTCATATCCGATGACCTGTAGTTCTTCTGGGACACGAATGTTTCGACGAACTGCTTCCTGCAATACGGCGGCTGCAATCACATCGTTCGCTGCGAAGATGCCATCGAACGGCCACGCATGATCGAACAGCTCTTGGGACGCTTTCAAGGCGTCTTTGAACGTGAATGTGGACTCGGTCATCCCGACGAGTTTGTCTCCTGCCACTTCGACAAATCCTTCGGTCCGACGTTTGACCGTCTTGAGATGATCAGGTCCGGCAATATGTGCCAGTCGTGTCGCACCGCGTTGTAACAACGTGTCGGCTGCCAACTTCCCACCCTCATATCCATCCGATACAACGGCGTCGATTCCCGCCTTCACGATTCGGTCGAGCGCGACCATCGGTAAATCCAACGTCTCGTAATTCGGGTTGTGCGAATGGTTTGTCGTGATGATCAGCCCGTCGACATGCATCGTCTGCAAGGCGACCAAATACGTCTGCTCTTTTTCGAGTTGTTCGTCTGTGTTGCATAAAACGACTTGATACCCATGCTGATTGGCGACATCCTCAATCGCCCGAGCCAGCTGTGGAAAGAACGGGTTTGTGATGTCCGGCATGATGAGTCCAATCAAATTCGACGATTTTTTATAGAGCGAACGAGCGACTCGGTTCGGTGCGTAATTCAGTTCCGCAATCGCCTTTTCGACCGCTTCTTTCGCCTCTTCGCTCACATATCCGCTCTTATTCATGACGCGTGATACGGTCGCCACTGAGACGTTCGCATGTTTTGCCACTTGTTTGATGGTCGCCATTTGACATCCTCCTTTCTGGAAACGCTTACAAAACCATCTTAATGTGTAACCGGTTACATATCAAGGGGTTTTTATGATTTCATGAAAAAACACATTGAAACAGCGCTTCAATGTGTAGAGAACGTCGGATTGAGTTGGACATAGACGAGGCATTCTACCGTTCGTCCATCGAGTCGAGTCAATTCTTGCGTTTTCGTGAACGCATAGGTGAACCCACATTTCTCAACGACACGTCGGGATTGGTCATTGAAGCTGAAATAGCCGCACCAAATCCGCTCCAGCCCTAATGCTTCGAATCCAAATCGAATCATCGCCTGAACGGCTTCTGGCACGTAACCATTCCCCCAATAATCGGGACTGAGCACATAACCAATCTCACGCTGTGCATCATGTTGAATCGACGGGTCTGGTCTTCGGTCGTGTAACCCGATGCTACCGATCACTTGCCCGGTCTCTTTCAAGACGATGGCCCACACGTCTTTTTCCTCAACAAACAGTCGAATGACATCTTTCGTCTCTTCAACGGATTCATGTGGCGCCCAACCGGCCATCGGTCCGACACGTTCGTCTTTGGCGTAACGATACATATCCTCTGCGTCCTCTAGCGTAAATGCTCTTAAGACCAATCGTTCTGTCTCCATCTTGATCATACAAACCCATCCTTTTCCTTCAAGTTGTTTCTTTCCCCGACCTAATGGGAAAACGTTAGGCGAGGAGGAATGAACATGCCATTTGACTATGATTTAAATTTTGATGAAATCGACTTCCGAAAACAACCCGAACTGTACCGAGTCGGGCGTGGTGAACAAGGGGTACTACTCGTCGAACCGTATAAAAGTGAGATTTTGCCCCATTGGCGATTTAAAACGCCAGAGATCGCCAAGCAATCCGCTGAAGAAATCATGGAATTGTTTGAAGCGTATCGCGCAAACGATGATTTTGTCGGAATGGACATGGCCCGAAAGTTCATCCAAATGGGATACACGCGAGCCCGACGCTACGCCAATTATAAAGGTGGTCGTAAATATAAAGAAGACGGTGACATCCACGAGCGCGAAATCGACGAAGAAAAAGCAGAGTCTGCCCGCATCTTCAAAACGTATTGGGATCAACTCCGTGCCGATGAGGATTATTTGCGACGTAAAAAGGCACATCAGAAACAATATGGTTAATCGCGCATCATCACTTGGAACAGGACCTCATTTCGCTCAAACGTTGTGATGGTATGAAATCCAAGCGTTTCATATAGATGAATCGCACGCTCGTTGAAAGAGGCGACAGTTAGACGGAGCGGCTTCCCCTTTTCCGCCGCTCTCTCCATGACGTATTCCACAAACGATTGTCCGCGTCCTTTACCCGTCAAGTCAGGTCGCATCCCAAACCCAATGTCCGTGAAGTCTGACGAATACGGATATGTCGAATTGGGCACTTGTGCAGCAGCACCGATGCAATAAAATCCAATCAGCTCATGATCCTCTAACATCGCCTGATATGTCATCAACTCGTCAATCCCTTCTTCAGAAGGCGACTGATTATAGAAATCATAAGGAGCTCCGTAGGTCCATTTTTGAATTTGATTTGCCCATTCACGCGTCATCGGTCGGTGATGCATTCGTCTTCCCTCCGTACTCTTTTCACGATTACTATGTAAAAAAAGATGAGGTCGCCCTCATCTTTATTTTCGAGTCCATTCTGCCGTCATCGCCACGTCTGCTGCATGCATCAGATTATGAATCGGACAGCGTGCCTCGACACCTTTTCGTAATTCGGCAATTCGCTCATCCGATTCAGTCGTATCTAGTACGATTTTCATCTGAACTGACTCAAAGTAAGTTCGGACACCTTCCATCCCTTGGAACCCTCTCGGATCGAGTGTCCCTTCCGTCACAAAATGGACACCCTCGTAATCAAAGTTCAAGTCCTGTGCGGCATACGCAATCATGATGGTCGTGCAAGACGATAATGCTCCGAGAAGATATTCGAGCGGATTCGGCCCTTTGTTCGTTCCACCGAGTCGTTCCGGCTCATCTACGATAAATGGGGTGTGCTCACCTACACGTACAGTCGTCTTGACGCCTCCCGCTTCTCCCTCAGCGCGCATCGTCACTAATGGTCTTTCTGACATGTTCCATCCTCCTCTCTATAATCAAACACTTCTATGTTCCCTTTATTTCGGACCATGTAACGCCTCGTCATAAATCGCATAATCATTTTTTCCGTCTTGCTTGATTTGATACATCGCTTGGTCCGCTTTATGAATCAGCGTATCCAAGTCCGTCCCTTGGTCCGGCGCATGACTGACCCCGATACTTGCTCGAATTGGAATCGTCACATCCGATGTTCTGTATGGATTCCGATTCAACGTCATCTGAAGTTCATGAATAAATGCGAGCACTTCAGATTCCGTCAGATCGACTAAGTAGATATAAAACTCATCGCCTCCAACACGGGAAGCCAAGCCGACATCTCGAGTTGATGCTTCTAACAATCCACCTAAATGCGTTAAGAAATGATCGCCCTCTTGGTGACCATACGTATCATTGACCGCTTTGAAACCGTCCAAATCAATAATCAATAAAGATAATCTTGAGGAACTTAGTAACGCATGGTCTGCCTGTTCATAAAACGCACGTCGATTGGCCAACTTCGTCAGTGGGTCATGATAGGCAAAGAAACGGATTGTTTGCTCGGCTTCTTTGAACGAATGAACGTCTCGAATGATAATCATCCCATGAATCGTTCGATCGATATCAACAAAGTCCCCATCAATGACGACATACCGCTCTTGCCCGGATTTCGTCATAATCTTCGTCTCGAACTCTAAAAACTTTTTGCGAGTCTGGAAATGTTGATGATAATGTTCCATCCACTCCGCCTTTTTCTTTTCCGGTAATAAATCGACAAAGCGTTCATTTACGACACGGACTGTATGAAATAGCGTTCGTGCGGCCGGATTCGCACTTTCCACTTTTCCATCGGGATCAATCAACAAGATGGCAGATGGATTCAAGTTATACAGTGTCCCGTATCGCTTCACGTAAGAGGTCAAGAAATCCAACCGATTCATTGCGATGACGAGCGCCACTGCCCATACGAGCCCTCCATACATATAAGAGTACGGCGGAATGAACCCACGGAATTGAAAATAACCGAAGACAACATCCCATAACAATACGACATTCGCCGTCCAAAAAAGCATGCGCAACACGCGTTGGTGTTCTCTTCGTTCCGCACGTTTGAGAGCATAAAAAATGAGACCGATGATCAATATGTGAAAGATGTTCCCGACGGTCAGCGTAATCAAATAAGAAGCGTTGAATTCGGGATAAATCCAGATCCCCACTTGCTCAAACTGCTGACTGTTGATGATGTTCTCTCGCCGGATATACGTCAATATGACGGGAATCAGCGGCAAATAGACGACCCAAGGATACAACCACTTCGGTGCCTTTGCTCCGACGCCTGTGATACTTAATATGAAATGAACAGAAAAGATAAAGATGAAGATGCCGGCATTCCCAAACCAATACGCAATGAGTGCCGGACTGTATTCAATCGGAGAAAGATGGCGGACAAATTCAGCCAAGAAGAGCATCGAATAACCGAACACAAACAGGCTCAGCAAACGATGCTCTACTTTATTCGGATTTCGTTGAAAGACATCGAGTGCTAAAAAGCCGAGCAAAAATGACGGTAACAAATAGACCGCCAGATAAATAAACATCTCGGTCATGCGGAACCTCCTCACCTGTTCGTATTCTTCTATTATTTCGTTATTCTGCGTTCTTTTCCCTCTTTAACGCGACAAAAAACGGGATGGTTCACATCCCGTTCTTGATGTCACATACTTATAGCGTTTCTTCGATTGGGGTATCCCCTTTGATCAAATCGATTGCTTTGTTCTGTGCGTTTGAATGGTTATGAAGGACATGCACCAAGAATGATGCCACGTCTTCGCGTGGAATCTCTCCACTTCCTTCGAATTGCGTGTTCACTTTGCCCGTTCCCGCATCATCTGTCAACGCGCCCGGACGAACAATCGTGTAAGTGAGTCCACTCTGTTCGAGTAAGCGATCGGCATGATGCTTCGCTACGTAGTACGGCTTCATCGAATCTGGCCAAGCTGAGCGATCCTCTGCTTTCAAGGCGCTGACCATGACGAAGTGTTTGATGTTCCCGTTCGCTTGTGCTGCTTCGATACTCTTCGCTGCACCATCTAGGTCAATTAAGAGTGTCTTGTCTGCTCCAGTGCTTCCACCAGAACCGGCCGCGAACACGATGACATCCATTCCGTCGATTGCCTTTTCCAAGTCTGCCACTGAACCTTCGAGATCACCGAGTACGGCGTTGTATCCTTTTGACTTGAAGTCATTGAGTTGTTCTTCTTTACGCACCATCGCCGTGACGTGATGCTTTCCTTCATTGTGTAACTTTTCCACCAATTGATGGCCAATCTGGCCGTTTGCACCGATTACAAATACGTTCATCTGTCTTCCTCCTCAAGAATTAAATTCAGAGACAAGCGAAACGCCGGGTAGCCGTTGCTACGTCCGGTGCAGAAGCAATGGCAGAGATGACGGCAACGCCGTCTGCCCCGTCAGAAATGATTGAAGGAACATGCTCCGGAAGAATACCTCCGATCCCCACAATCGGAAGCCGCGGATATCGCTGACGAACTTGCTGAATCAGTTCCGTCCCGCGCACACGTCCCGCATCTAATTTGCTCTTCGTCTCGTGAATCGGGCCAATCCCGACATAATCTGCGAACGGAAGAGCCGTACTTGCTTCCTCCACCGTATGGACGGAGACCCCTAACCATTTGTCAGGTCCCAATTGTTCACGAACCCATTCGGCTGGCACATCGTCTTGCCCGACATGTACACCGTCCGCATCAATCGAGAGTGCCAAGTTCACATCGTCGTTGATGATAAATGGAACATTCGCTTGTCGACATACACGTTGGAGCGCCTTCGCCATCGCTTCTTTTTCATCTCCATACAATGCATCTTTACCTTTTTCGCGAAATTGAAAACATGTCACACCACATCGAAGTGCCGTTTTGACGGTTGCCACTAAATCAGATGTATCCGTCGTCCCACACACAAAGTAAAGACGAAGCTGCTTAGCGAGTGCTTGTTTCGTACATGACGTCAACGGTAATCACCTCTTCTTTCGCTAAACGATGTCCCCAATGATTCGTCGGTCCATGCCCCTGTCCAATCGATAATCCATGCGTAATCGCCTGATGGATAAATTGTTTCGCATCCACGACGGCTTGACGAAGTGTCTTCCCGTATGCCAGCTCAGCCGTCAAGGCTGCAGAAAACGTACATCCCGTTCCATGTGTGTCTTTTGTCTCGACGCGGGGTGCTCTCACTTGAAACGCTTCAGATTCAGTTACAATCAAATCGACTGCCTCCACACCTTCCATATGTCCACCTTTGATGATGACGACATCGACGCCGAGTGCCCGAATCGATTGAGCAGCCTGCATCCGATCTGACTCCGTCCGAATCTCGATTCCGGCTAACACTTCCGCCTCAGGGATATTCGGTGTCACGACCGTCGCATATGGTAACAATTTCGTACGAAGTGCCTCGATTGCACTTTCCTGTAACAAAGAAGCGCCTCCTTTTGCCACCATGACAGGGTCGACGACTACGTGTTGGAAACGATGACGTTCAAGTGCTACGGCTACCGCTTCAATCCGCTCCGCATCTACCAACATGCCTGTCTTACATGCTGCAATCTGAAAATCATTGGCTACTGCATCGATTTGTCCGGTGATCATTTTCGGGGAAATCGCTTCAATCCCATGAACACCAAGTGTGTTTTGAGCCGTAACAGCGGTCAACACACTCGTCCCGAACGCACCGAGCTCTTGAAACGTTTTTAAATCGGCTTGAATACCGGCTCCGCCCCCTGAATCAGATCCTGCAATCGTCAATACTTGCGGTCTCATGATGTCGACACCTCGATTCGATTCGTCGGGATTGTATATTGTGTCAATTGATGGAGGGCATTTAAAAAATGAATCGGAAAATCTCCCGGTCCTTCTGCCCGTTCGCTCGCCAACTCCCCGCAATAGGAATATCCCGACACGGCTGTCACCGTCGCCTTGAGCGCATTCTTTTCGACTGCTAGACATGCCCCGACGACCGCACTAAGTAAGCATCCCGTACCGGTCGTCTCAGTCATCCGTTTTGTCCCACCGCGTACTTCCATGACAACACTCCCGTCGCTGACCACGTCTTCTTTTCCAGTTACGGCTACGACGCACCCGTATCGTTTCGCTGCTTCAAGCGCCAATTGTCGCGGTTCGCATGCTCCGTCACCCGCATCGACACCTCGCGCTACCCAATCGACACCTATCAATGTCGCAATTTCTCCTGCATTTCCCCGAATGACCGTGACACGGACGTGACGCAAAATACGCTCGACGACATCCCGGCGGAATGACGTCGCCCCGACTCCAACCGGATCAAGTACAATCGGGCATCCCGCTTCGTTCGCCGCTTGTCCCGCACGAATCATCGTCGCCTCAGTCATCGTACCGAGTGTCCCGATGTTTAACACGAGCGCATCGCTCACAAACGTCATCTCTGCCACTTCTTCAATCGCATCTGCCATCACCGGAGAGGCACCGAGGGCGAGCAGTCCATTCGCCGAAAAGTTTGCTACGACTGTATTTGTGATGTTGTGGATCAACGGTGCCTGCTTTCGAATCTCGCTCCAAATCTCATGTCTCATTGGTTGACCTCCTGAGACAACGTCCAAGATTCAAGCGTCCATGCCATTTCCCAAAAGGCGACTTCGTAATAGCAACTCTTCAAGAAGAGTTTTGTGTAACGAAGCCGTTCTTCTTCTGTCGCTTGTCCAGCCAATTCATCCAACCGATCAATCTGTTCTTCCACCAACTCACGGAACCACTCCGAACCATACGTCGCAATCCAAGCTGAATAAATCGGATGGTCGGGTCGTTTATCTTTTAAACGTTCACCGATTTCGTAATACACCCAATAACACGGAAGGATTGACGCCAATACGTCACCGAGTGTCGGTCCTGCCTGTTGCATATGAAGCGCATACGCGTAAGCGGTCGGTGCCGGCTCGAATGTCGCCAGTTCAACATCCGTCACGTTGAGCATCGTAAAGAACTCACGATGAAGTGAGAGTTCCGCCTCAATCGTGTGTAAGGCATGTGTCAAAAAGCGACTCGATAGTTCCATCGTCGGTGCGAGCGTCGCCCCTTTGGCCTGCACTTTCGAGAATTGATTCAAGTAATACGAATCTTGCATGACGTAATGTCTAAACTTTTTCTCATCGAGCGTTCCTTCTCCGAGTGAACGAACGAACGGATGATGAAAGCTTGCTTCAAACAATCCATCCGCTTCCTGACGTAAGTGATCTGTAAATTTCATAATAACTCCCCCTTATAACAGATAAAAAGACGCCGCCTCCCATAACGGAAGCGGCGTCTCGAACAGTCATATCTAGGTGAAGCCATATGAGTCGTCTCGCCCACTTCCCTACGCTAGCGTGAACTAGATCAGGTTCGAAGGGTCTGGACCTTGTCCATCTCAGCCGCGTGACGCGACTCCCCTAGTGGCAAACATTATGAAATTCAGTCGTCTTCGACCACATTCTATCAATCTTTTCATCAATTGCAAACCTTTTCCGATTCTGTTTTTCATTCTTCGCTTCGGGAATGGGTAAATGAACTCATTTACATGAAAAGGATGTGTCCGGATTGAATACGATTTTATTAACCATTGCATTACTCTTCATCAGTTTGAACGTGTTTTGGTTTTTCAAACGTCAAACGTACAAGCAAACAGGATTTGACGGGAGATTGTTCGCTCAGTTGTTCGTTAGCCTACTTGGTGTCATGTTAGGATTCACATTGATTTATTATGCTTTGTCTCGTGATTCAGTCATTCTTGTGACTTCACTCGAATCCATGAATGCCGTTGAACCGACTTGGGAAAACCTCCTGTATTTCAGCGGGGTCACTTTATTATCAATCGGATTTGGTGATTTGTTGCCGATTGGTTTGACCCGATTATTCGCCATCATCGAAGGCGCCATCGGCATTTTGTTACCGAGTGCCTTCTTCATCAAATCGATGTATCAAAAAGACAAGTGAACATGTCCTAGCGCCCCGTGATGAGTAAGAACATATTAAATGCGACGAGACCAAGGGGAAGCATCGCAACCAAAATGATTGGCCATTTCTTTAAACGAATGCCGACAAAGAGGACAAGACTTCCGACTAGAAGAGCAATAAATGTCGTATATGGGTTCATGAAAAAACGCTCCTTTCTCTATAAGGAGCGTTTCCCGGCTCACGGCCTCATTAATCGTTCGAATGTCGAAGTGTTGCACATGCGGCACGGACGCGTCTGGCTTCTTCTTCCCGGAAGACGAAATCACCTTGTTCCGCGACACGCTGCGCGCAAAAGAAGAAGAGTGATTGCAGGCGGTCATGCGTGTCTTCAATCGCGCTCAGCTCAGCCGAGGCATACGTCGCCGTGAGCATCTCCCACAACTCTTCCGGTAAATGCTCTCGCATCCCGTCGCCCGATTTCCCGAGATTCACAGAAAAGTGCGTCGCATAGCCGATATTCCATTGCATCATCTGACGGAGCATATTTCGCATGATGTCGAGATGATCGAGCGCGTATAACACCTGGTGTCGTTTGATTCCTTTGACAACATAGAGTGACACCCACCAAAATTCATTCCAACAAGACGCATACTCATCAGCAGACGGGCGTGTCACACGGTATGTGTCGTCTGACGGTGTCACACTCGGATGATGGTCTCGGTCGAACACGATTTGACTGAGCGAATCGGCTTCGAGCATCTCATCAAGTTGCTCGATGCTTCGAATCGTCAAATCAATACGATGTCCGTCTACATACTGCACCAAAAATGTCACATGTCGTTCGGAATCAGACGTTTCAGGTGTCTGCATAATCAAGACGTCTCCAAACATGTCGATCCATGAGCAATCGGTCGCAACCACTTGGACATCTTCCACATAAAAAGTGAGGTCGACATCTTGGTATGGGTCTGGTCTGACGTTCGGATTGACGAGCGAGCCGTTCAAGACGACCGTTCGGATATATTCACGTTCTTTTGCGAACGCAATCAACTGTTCAATCATTTGTTCCGGTTTCATTCTATAATCGCCCCCAATGAGCGCGCGACTTGGATTGCCTGCATCGCGTCTAGTTTTGTTTGTTGTAACGTCACGTTCGAAAAATCAACCCCATCGACGAGTGCCCCTCTGAAGTCGGCACCACGGCACACCGCATGTTGAAGTGTCGCCCGTGACAAGTCCGCCTGATGCCAAACCGTCTCGGTCAAATCGGCACCGTACAGGTCCGCCTCGACCAAACGAACGTGGGACCAATCCATTTTCTTGAGCGCTACGTGACGAAGGTTGACGAATGACCAGTCACCTTCTGTTACACGGACGCCCTCAAACTGACTCTCCTCAAAGGAAGACCCCGTCATTTTACATTGCTCAAACTCACTCGTGAACAAATTGGCACCATGGAACTGACAGTTTAAAAATGAGCTGCCGACATGACGGGACGCGTTCCATTTCGAATCGGTAAAATCACAGTTGATGAACTGACAGCGCTCCGTTTGTAGTTCCGTCGCATCGACATATGTGAAGCGACAGTTCTCGAACGTGACATGTGACAGCTCTTCGTCACGAAGTGTCACGTCGCGGAAATCTTCATCTCGATATTGCGTATGTGGTTGAAACATAAGATCCCTCCTTCAGGTATACTAGAACATATGACAAAGATTGGAAGTGATATAGATGGACCTCGTATTTCCGACTGAACAAGGCGTATTATTTTTGTGAAAGACGGACACGTATTGATTCACCGAAATATTCGGGATGACTTTTGGGCACTGCCTGGTGGTCGTGTGACGCTCGGTGAAGAAGCCGCAACCGCCCTCGCACGCGAGCTACATGAAGAATTGGATATGCGTGTGACCGATACCTCGTTCGCCTTCGTGCACGAGAACTTGTTCACCTACAACGACCAACCGTTTCATGAGATCGGTCTCTATTTTTATGTAGACGGTGATCTCCCGCTCGAAGAAGGAGACTTTTATGGACCTGAAGGAGACCACCTCATCTATCGTTGGCAAAAACTCGACCGTCTTCAAGACATCACGCTCTATCCAGAAGTACTCGCACAACTACCGAATCGTTTGCCGTCTCATTCACTAAATCCGGCTTGAACTTAGAGAAGCGATTTCAACTCGTTTAAATGTCGAATCTCGTACGTCGACTCCATCGTCGCAGCCACTTCCTTCGGATTGAACCAACATGTATCTAGGCCGTACATCCGCCCACCTGCGATGTCTGCTGTGACTGAGTCGCCAATGATTAAGCCCTTCTCTGGCTTTACGTTCGGGATTCGATCAAAGACGTAGTCAAAGAACGGCTTCATCGGTTTTTGTGAGCCGGTCGCATCCGATACGAAGACGTCTTGGAAGTACGGCAATAGTCCCGATGACTCTAACCGTTTGAATTGCGTCTCCGTCACACCGTTTGTGACGATATAGAGCGGATAGTCCGCGCTCAGCGTTTGGACAATCTCTAACGCGCCGTCGACCATGTGTACGCCTGCATGTAAGTAGTCCCGATACTGCTGTTCGACTTGCGGACCGTCGACCGTGAGTCCGAGCGAATCGAACAGTTTCGTGTGACGACCAACGAGTACTTCTTCACGGTCTACTTCGCCGCGCTCAAATGCGCGCCATAGGCCACTGTTAATGTCGACATACCGAGCCTTCACTTCATCCGTCATTCGGACATTGTAGGATGCGAGTAATTGCTCTAAGGCGACGTGCTCACTTTGCTTAAAATCTAACAATGTGTCATCAATATCAAATAAAATCGCTTCATATCGTTTCATGTTTCTTTCTAACCCCTCTCTTCGTCTTAACTGTACAGGAAGTATTCAGGAACTTCAAAAGAGTGGCGACGGATGAACCTAAACTTGAGTTCTAGTAATGATATGTTTCTACTCTTGCTAACAGACCTCTCCGCTTCCCTCATCTGTCCCAAACGTCATGCTTCAAACCTAATCACTCGACCGATTAAGATGTTTATTTTTATAAAATAAGTGAATACTTCCTATGGTGAAGAAAAACAAAGGAGTGTTCTACATGCATACAGATTTTACGAAAATGTACATCAATGGTGAGTGGGTAAGCGGATCAAGTGAGAAGTCGATCGACAACGTCAATCCCTTCTCGAACGAGACACTGTTCTCGATTCAGTCAGCGGATGAAGATGACTTGAATCGTGCTTATGAAGCAGCCAAAGCGTCTCAGACGGACTGGGCTGACATGCTTCCGCAAGCACGACGGGAATTGATCGAGAAGTTTGCCCAGGTGACGATGGACAACAAGGAACTCATCGTCGACTGGCTCGTGAAAGAGTCTGGCAGTACACGGATCAAGGCAGAAGGCGAATTTGCCGCATCAATGGCCATCATCAAAGAAGCTGCGACATTCCCATTCCGTATGGACGGACTCATCAAACCTTCGGTCGTGCCGAACAAAGAGAACCGGGTTTATCGTAAACCACTCGGGGTCATCGGAATCATCAGTCCTTGGAATTTCCCGTTCCATTTGGCTGTTCGTTCAATCGTGACGGCTCTCGCGACCGGGAATGCGGTCGTCGTCAAACCAGCTACAGCGACACCGGTCACAGGTGGCCTTCTGTTCGCATCGCTCTTTGAAGAAGCAGGACTTCCAAAAGGCGTACTCAATGTCGTCGTCGGACGAGGATCTGAAATCGGCGATGCGATTGTCGAACATCCGATTCCGCGTCTCATCTCGTTCACAGGTTCAACCGAGGTTGGTCAAGGAATCGCAGAGAAAGCGGGACGCCTCTTGAAGAAAACCGCTCTTGAACTCGGTGGAAATAACGTGTTTGTCGTACTCGACGATGCCGACCTCGACCGCGCCGTCGAATCAGCGGTATACAGCAAATTCTACCATCAAGGGCAAATCTGTATGTCGACGAACCGAATCCTCGTCGCCGAATCGATTCATGATGAATTCGTGGAACGTTACGTCGAGCGCGTTAAACAATTGAAAGCGGGTGACCCGAACGAAAAAGACACGCAAGTCGGTCCGCTCATCGACCACAATCAAATCAATCGTATCCTAGAGCAAATCGAGAAAACCGTTGATGCAGGTGCGACCGTCCATACTGGCGGGACAGCCGACGGCAACGTTCTCGAACCGACCGTCCTCAGTGGCGTCACGAATGACATGCCACTCGCGAAAAATGAAATCTTCGGTCCAGTTGCGGTCATCCTGTCGTTTAAAGATGACGAAGAGGCACTCCGTCTCTCGAATGAATTGCCGTATGGATTAAGCGGTGCCGTCCACGGTTCGGTTTACCGTGCGACCAATTTCGCACGAAAAGTCGAAACCGGCATGATTCACGTCAACGACCAGTCGGTCAACGATGAACCGCACATGCCGTTCGGAGGCGAGAAAAACTCCGGTCTCGGACGATTCAACGGCGAATGGGTACTCGAGGAGTTCACGACCCTCCAATGGGTATCCGTCATGCACGAACGTCGCGAGTATAAACCATTCTTCTCATAATAGAGTCCA